>JAUZRX010000050.1 GCA_030949985.1 Acidobacteriota bacterium | reverse complement strand
TCATCAAGCAGGGTCACGATTTCGTCGCTGAAGAACGCGCTGTCCACTCGAACCTCGATCTTCGTACGAGGGAGCCTCTCTCGGATCGCCTGGAGACACGCCAGAATGAACCGTTTCGCGCCATTCGAGTCGTGTACGTTTACCGAGCGATGAAAGACGTCGAAGACTTGGCCCGTCTGGGAGATCGTGCAAAACAGCGGGTAGTAGCTACGCGCACCCTTCTTCTTCTTGTTGAAGCCCACCGCGGCCCCCTCAGCGTGTCTCTTCGTCGACTGAACCGATCCGTCGAAGTCCAGCGTCAACCCCAGCGTTGCAAAACCACGCGTCCACTTTCCCGCCTCGAGCTGGCGTAGAGTTGGGTTCTCGCCCAGATAGCGGATCTCCACCGCTGGTCCGGGAACTTCACCGCCCGTGAACTCTGGAACCAGATGGACACCTGCCGTCATTCGCCAGATACAGCCCATCAACAGTCGTTCCCGGAGAATCCAGAGCCTAGTTTCTGCAACTGCGGAGTCAAGCGTGCCGGAGCCAGGACCTCCAAGCGGTCCAGCACCAGTTCGCAAACCAGGCGCCGCAGCTTGTCGGCCTCCTTCTGTGTCGCCCGTGACAGCTCCCGGCTGATGGTCGAGACGTCGGGCAGCCGATTCAAGCCCAAGAGACGTTTGACGAGAACGTCATCTTCGTAGAAGCGATAGTCGCGAAGTTCGCGGTACCCCAGCAGGAGATGGACGACAAGCAAGCGAATCATCACGCCAAGACCGTAAATCCCGGAGGAGGACGATCGAAGACAACGTCCAAGACGTTCATTCAGGCCCAGCCGTGCGAACAACGCCTGGAAGACGACCAATCCAGAGCAGGACGTCAACGACTGGTCTTCGAACCGAAGGATGGGAATGACAGCGGCTTTACGGCGGACGCTCTTTCTGCTACGCTTCATTGATTTCGCGGTCTCCTTGGTGTGTTTCTATGTCAGAACCATTATACCCGAGGAGGCCGCATTTTCTACTTCTGGAAGTGATATTTTTTGCATTTCAAAGCCGATTGAAGCGAGGCTGTTGATCACAGCGTTCTGCTGGTTTGGGACCGTTGCTAGACTTCACCATCTGTGGCCCCTGGAACCGGCCCGTGACTTGCCGGCATTCGCCGGATACAGCCTGTGTATGATCGGTAATGGCGAATCAGGGGTGCTATTTTCGCAACTGGGGGGGAAAGTGGCGGGTTACACGGCGAGGGAACAAAAAGTCCTTGACCGCCGCCGGCCGGAGGCTACTGCGCCGCCCGCCGGTCTCCGTTATCCCGATACCCCACTTGTCACGTTCACGCTGGACCAATACAGGCGAAGATCCGCTGCTCTCGCCGCTCAAGAGGCACACCGGCCAAGCCAGCGATTGAACGCCCATACCCTCCGCGCTGATTTCGCAAGGACGCCGATTTCCAACCGCTTACGAAAGGACGTTGCTTGATCCGCGAAGCAAGCCGGCGACTTCATGCGCGCTTGCCGAAGGGGCACCGTGAACTTCAAAGGAACTGCGACGCGATCATTGATCTGAAAGCGCCTCCGCAATCCACGTGCATACGGTTTCGCGGTTCTTCGCCACCGCCGTGGCGGGCTCTGCTACACCCACCGATGCTGCATTACAGACCCATACAAGATTAACGTCTCCACCGGGGCTCTGACAATGCAGTACGAGAACCCAGAGATTCATGATCGGCGACTTCAAGGAAACACGTCGGTCACGATCGAAGTCGCGCAGTGCCCTCAGGTAGTTGTCAACATCTGCCTTCTGAGCCAGAATCTCCGGAATCTTGCTGTCCAGTAGCCCGACGTTGTACCCTGCCGGAATCCGGCAGGAGTATTCTCTTGACGCACATTGGAAGCTGCGCAACCCCAGAGCAGACTGGAAAAACCGGTACGTCACATCAGAAGGGCCCTCATCAACCTCATCCACGGGCACCGCTAACATATTCTGAGGCACACTGCAGGCGCCCCCCCCAGCGTAAAAGGAGTCCCTACCGTTTCCACACCCGATCGTAGTTCCGATACCTATCAGCAGGGACACGACGAAACCAGAGAACGTGACTCCAGGATGGCTCCGCGTGCCCAAAAGCTGCCAACAACTACAGATCCCCCTGCTCCCAAGCATTATACAAGCCCCTATAGGATAGACCAACCGGTCACTGGCTATGTAATTGCGCCGCGTTCGTAGCTACCTTGTCGGTTGACTAGTTGTTATACTGGGGACTGGCTCTGAGTATCTTTATCCAGTTGCCGTTTCTCTCGTCCATCATCATCCGAGCAGCTCTCCCTTCACGTTCAATATCGGCCAGTAAGTTCTGCAGAGCCTGTGTCGCCTTACTAGGCGCGCGGCCATTCGGTGTCGCTATATAGCTGTTCTTGATCAGCTCCTTCAGCCACACTCGAACGAACCTGTCACTGAGACGAAGCAAGCCACGCATCTTGACAGCTACTTGCGCCAAGGAAACAGTGTCCTTCTTGCCTGTAAGGTAGCTGAGCGCAGCCGTGAACATTTGGACTCTCAACAGTTGTCGTGGTTCATCACTCTTGTCAATTCTAGTCGAGTTCAGAACGATCTGTGCTTTACCCCCCAAAAAGCCCTGCGCCGCGAGACCAGCCCAGCCATCCTGTTCAGGAGTAAGGTACTCGACATCATATGTTGAATCGTGGCCACCAAATACCATCTCGTAGATGCTGTATGGTCCTGCTGGAGCCAGAATTGCACTTCCATCACCAGCACCCAGCTTACTCAGAGTTCGTTGCACTATACCCAACTCTCTTTCAACCGACCTTCGTTCCTTTGGTGGGAGCGCCCAGAACGAATCTTCGCCGGAGGGGTCGCAATATGAAAGCGGGTTCCCCATCACGTACATGTATCGGTTCCAGCTGCCCGGTGATACGAGCCGAACACCTCCCGGATCAACTGACAGGAACATGGCAAGTGCCAGAACGTCGACCCGAGCCAGCATATGCGCAGCGCCGATGCTCTGGTCATCTTCATGCCCCGTGAACTTCATCCTCGGGTCGCCGCTCTCCTCCGTCGCCGCTTCCATCCCGAACGGAAAGTACTTCCAGCGACCGATCTCGACACCGTTCTCGTCGGTCATCAGGCGGGTGCTGCCGAGGTGATCGCGGTGGACGAATTGGAGGTTGTGGGAGGCGGGTGCTGACGCGGGGCTCTGGTTCTGGGTCGTGGTGCGCACGTCGTCTGTGATCGGGGCGCTCTGGTCGAATTCGACCAGGGTCACCGGGTCGACTGCTGTGAACCAGTACTGGCCGTGGCCGGCGCCGGCGGGTTGGTCGGGGAGTTGGATGCGCGGGATTCCCTGGGGCTGCGCGTAGAGCAGGACCACGGTGTTGCTGCCCGCCGGCTGGTAGTAGGCATTGAAGAGCGTGCCGAGGGGACAGTCCGAGCCGTCGTTCGACGTGCCGATCTCCTGGCTCGAGGAGCCGTCGTCGCCGAAGCCCGTGCGCAGGGCGTAGAGGAACATGGTGGCCTGCTTGAGGCAGCCGCCACCTCCGCCGCCCCGGCGCAGGGAGAGGGCATTGCTGTAGCCCGTGGTGCCGCACTCCGCCGTGGTCTCGATGCTGATCCAGTTGGTCTCGCCCGGGAAGAACTCGCTCTCGTCGATGCCGAATTCGTCCTCGAGACTGCTCGGGCGGGTCAGAGTCTTGGTCAGGCCCGACTCGGACTCGATGAAGATGTGGTAGTCGCCCGAGGGGGCCATGTGGTCGTACTTGTGGAAGCGGTACTCGGTGCCCACCTTGCGGGGGTTGCCGTACACCAGGTCGGGGCGGGGGCCGCAGGTGGAGTGGATCGCCAGCAGGCCGCCTGCGCCGCGGAGGTACTCCTTGGTCAGCGAGGGGACGTCGTCCGTGCTCTTGACCTCGTAGTCCGCCACCACCTGGCCGCCCGCGTCCCGCAGGGTGATCAGGGCCTTGCCGCCGCTGGCACTGGTGATCCGCAGCCAGCGGTTGCCTTCCGAGTCGTAGCTCGCTTGCTGGAGCAGCGCGCCGCCGGACAAGTATTTCTGCACGTAGCTCAAGCGGTTTTCGGGGCTGAAGAAGTAGTTGAAGCCGCCGGCCTGGTCGTGGGTCGGCTCCTGGGTCAGGTTGCCGTTTTGATCGTACAAGAAATCGGCGCCGTGGATCCGGTTGTCGGGGAAGCTCGCGCCCGCGGCGGTGTAGATCCGGCCGGAGAAGTGGAGGCCGTCGGGTGGAGTATCTCCCGTGACCAGCCGGTCGGTCATGTTGCCGTAGCGATCATAGACATAGTCGATGTCGTTGCTCTGCGACGTGCCGTTCTTCTCGTAGCTCATCCGCGCCCAGTCCAGGCGGTTCGCGAGATCATAGCGGTAGAGGTCGCTGCCGATCTGCTTGATATTCCGCGCGCCGTCGTAGGCGTAGCTGCCGGTATCGAAGAGCACGCTCCCCGCCCCTTCCACGTAAATCCGGCTCGGCAGGAAGGCCGCGTTGACGTCCGTCACGGTCTCCGTACCGTTGCCGTAGCGCAGGCGGTGGATGCCGCCGGCCACATTGTACTCGATGCCGGCAGTGGCCGCGCTGTCGGGGATCACCTCCTGCCAGGGCGTGGTGGCGCCCGCGGTGTCGTAGATCGCCACGCCCGTCAGGGCGCCGTGGCGGTAGCTCAGGCCGTATTCGGGGTGCTGGTGGCTGATGGAGGCACCTTCCGGGAAGGGCAGCCGCTGGCGCAACAGCAGACCGAGGCCCCCGGGCTGGTCGTCGTAGCTGTAGGCCGTCTCGAAACTATCGAAGGCCCCGTCCCGCTCCCAGTCCAGCTCGCTGCGCTCCGCGGAGACCAGGCCGAAGCGCTCCTGCTAGCGCAGGCTGCGGACATGGATCACCGCGCCCGTCGCCTCGTCGTAGGTCGTCACCGTCGTCGGCTTGCCCCGGGGACGGTTGGTCTCCGAGACGCTGCGGTCGGAGTGGTCCTCGTCGTAGGCGATCTGGGAGAGCATCACCGACTGTGAGCGCTTGACGTCGATCGGACCGATACCGATGCCCTTGACGGTGGCGTTGTCGTTGGTGTCTGTGCTGTCGAATTCGAAGCGTAGCTCCAGGTCCACCGTGTTCGCGGCGGGATCTCCTGCCAGTTCCTCCACCGGAATCCGCAGGGCCAGGCTCTGGCGCCAGCGGGACCAGGAAATCTGGGAGGAGTCGACGGCGTAGAGTTCCGTCGCTCCCGCCGGCCACGGATCCGTCGTCGCCTTGCGAGCCAGTACCCGGAAGCTGTCCACCGTGCCCACATCCTTCGCCGTCTGACGCACCTGGCGCCAGATGCGGAAGGTCAGCACGGCGCCATTGGGTACGCCGCCGATCTGTGGCGAGTCCAGGGTCGCCACCTGCTGGCCGGCCTGGGCGTAGTGGCAGTCCGCGCCACCGATGTACCAGGCGCCTTCGCCCAGGCAGCTCGTGCTGTCGGTGGTGGACCAGCCGCTGGCGGTCCAGGTGCTGTCGCCGGGGGCGTAGCTGGCTGTGAAATCGCTACCAGCCTGCCGCTCGATCCGGGTCGGGCGGCCCGCGGCGTCGTAGGTGAGTACGGTCTTGTGACCCCAGGCCGTACCCAGCGCGTCCCGGGTCTCGGTGACCTGGCCCAGCTCGTTCCAGGCCAGGGTCTCGGAGGTGCCGTTCTCCGGTTGGGTCGCGCTGGTCTGGCGCCCGAGAGCGTCGTAGGCGAAGCTGCGCACCTGCTCGTCGGCGTTGCTCGTGGCGTAGCGGTCGTTCGCCGTCGGGGCCATGGACAGGGCATCGACAAGGTTGACCTTGGTCAGGTTGTCGTTTACGTCGTACTCGTAGACCGCGTCCGCGCCCTCGGCGCTGTCCACCGCTACCAGGCGGCCGAGACCGTCGGTGTAGTAGGTGGTCACCGCATCCTGGGCCTGCTCGGTCTGCTGGCCGGTGGCGATGCCGCGCACGGTCACGGTCTTGTTGGTGCCGAAGTAGTCGGTCTCGGTCACCTCGCCCAGAGGCCCGGTCGCCTTGCGTACTCGACCGAAGGGGTCGTCCACCACGTAGTCGGTGCCGTCGATGTTGGTGATGTAGGTGTAGTCCTTGGTCGTACCAGGCAGCGAGCCGTCATCGGTAGCGCTCGAGGTCCACTCCGAGACGAAGCTCTCCCGGCCCTTCTCGTCGTAGCGCACGTGCTGGTAGGACCGGCTGCCGTCGGGATTGAGCTTCTCCTTCTTCGTCACCCGGCCGGCGAAGTCATGGTGCCCGATGGTTTCCGCCAGGTCGTCGCCGGTGCCGCGCCAGGTGCGGATCGCCTTCAGACGCTGGCGCCCGTCGGGGAGGGACTCGGTCTGATACTCGTAGTGGGTCGCGGCCAGGTCGCCCACCTGCTCGGTGACAGGGCGCTGCAGGGCGTCGTAGCCGTAGGTCTTTGAAACCGCAAGCGGGTCTCCCGCCTGGGTGCCGAAGATCTCCTCTTTGGTCACCAGACTGGTATCCGGGTCTACCGTGGCGATCGAGTCGTAGTAGGAAAGCGCGACGTTCTTCTTCGTCGCCTGCACGCCGAACTGCCAGGTCAAATCGGTGCCGAAGGCCTCTTCCGTCACACCCCCGAAACGCACGCCCTGGTGGGAAACGTTGCCTGCCTCGTTGTATTCGACGAGCGTGACGATATCTCCGCTCTGCTCGCCGATGGCGCCGAGGGTGTTGGCGCAGGCGTCGATGGTGACGTTTTCCGGATCCAGGCGAGCCACGCTGGCCTGCACCCGTCCCGTGGTCGTGTCGTAGGCGTGCTGGGTGAGCGTCTCGAGGGTGGTCGTTCCGCCGCCCGCGGGGCGCGTGCCCACCCACTCGCTCGCCACCACGCCCGGCAACCAGCCGTCGATGAGCTGCTGGGATGCCGAGCAAGCGTTGTCCGGCGAGAACTCGTTGTCGTTGGCGTAGTCGGTGTGCGCCACCTTCTCCCACTCCCCGATACCATTGCCGCTGAGCACGGTCGTCTCGAAGCGGCCGTAGTAGCCGCTGCCGTCCCATGTCACCCAGTCCTCGAAGCTCTTGACCACCTTGGTCGTCGTGCCACCGACCGTATCATCCAGGTAGGTCGTTTTCTCGCTGACGAGGACGGCATAGCCGACACCGGTGCAGAGCGTACCGCTCGATTCCGGATCGTCAATGTAGCTCTGTGACCAGGTCTTCTCGACCTTCTTCACCAGCTTGCGAGATCCATCGTCCGCAACGCTGTAGTACAGCTCCTTGATCGGCCTGCCGAAATAGGCGGTGTCCTGCGGCCCCGCGCTGTTGCCGGCGAAGTACTGGTGTTTGCGGGACGAGGTGTCGTAGTGAATTTCCGTCCTGTTCCCGGCAGGATCCACCAACGAGGAAACCGAGTTGAAGTAGTCTGCCCGAACCAGGCAAAAGCGTGGCTGGCCCACGTTGCAGTCGTCAAGGGCGTCATCGTCGCTACTGACGGACACCAGCGGTGGTTCGGCATTGTCGAAGATCCACGCCCAGTAGTTCCCCGAAGCGGTATTCGCCCCTATTTCAGTCTACAGCCCTTCCCCAAAGTAGGGGAACGCGCACCAAAAGATCCAGCAGTACGCAAGCAATGCAATCGTCAACGACCTCAAGACGGTAAGCTTGTTTCTCCATGCTAGCCATGACACCCAGAATAACATTACCATGACAGTGTTTGCGATGGAGACAGCAATCGAGTACGTCAAACCTTGGTGATCAATGCCAACAGTCAAACGGCAGGCAAAGTAGTAGACGCTAAGGACACTCAATAGTCCCACCAAGACCAGTAGATGGCGAACTTCTCTACGATACCGAATCGACGCGAGGTTTAGGTTCAAAACCACGAAAACCACCGGGACAATCAAAATTGTCAGCCAGCGGGGGAAACCGCATGTCACCAGCGCAAGAACGATGGCGGGGTATGGAGACCAGGCAGTCGGCTCATTGGCGGAAACAGCTACTAGTGAAGCAACCAGAGGCATGAGCGACGCTGCAAGAAGCCACGGCAAGCCTGTCTCGGACAACCGTCTATGAGGATCTGTGCAGTTTTCGGTATTCGTTCGCGACCTCATGATGAAGGTCGCGCTTGAGCCCGAACATGCTCGTCATGCTCCCCAGCAGCCTTATCCTGGCTGATCTGATTCTCGTCAAATTCGACTTCGTCCGCATCGCCCGCGCCAACTGCCGGATCAAAGCGATCGGGCGTTGCGACAGGTGAGCCTTGAGCCTTATCCGCTGTTGCCTGCGCTGCGGAGTTCGAATTGGGGCCCAGCAGGCTGTAGTCTTTGTTTTCCACGAGCGCACTCGCAACGCTTGCCACCTTGCCGTCTTTCGCCGCAATTGCCACGTAGTCCACGCCCGCCGCTGCGTCGTTTGTCCCGAGAGACTTCCATACTTCCTGATCCTTTGTTGCAGTACCTTTGGAAAGCCCCGTTGTCTTGTTATCAACACGTCCGAGCTTTCCGTCGCTTCCCTTCCGGGACGACTTTCCGAAGGAGAAAACTCGCGCATTTGGATCACCTACGTAGCGAGCGTGAGTGACGCTAAACATATGGCTACTATTGGCCGGACCGTTTCTTGCGACAAGATACGAGAGCCTGCCATCTGGATCCACCCGGTTCAACGCGTTGTTCACAGAATAACTGAAGCGATTCCATGTTTGCGGCGCTCCCCTCCGGGCACTTCTTCCACTTGGATCGACGCTGAGCAGTCTTGCCAGGCTAATTCCGTGGTACCGAGCTAGCATGTAGTCTAGCTCCACTTCCCCATCCCTATCATGCCCCGTAAACTTCATCCGCTGATCCCCGCTCTCCTCCACCGTCGCCTCCATCCCGAACGGGAAGTACTTCCAGCGGCCGATCTCGATGCCGTTCTCGTCGGTCATCAGGCGGGTGCTGCCGAGGTGGTCGCGGTGGA
>JAUZRX010000049.1:0-97500 GCA_030949985.1 Acidobacteriota bacterium | reverse complement strand
GAGTTGCGCTTCGGTACCGAGTGGCAGTGGCGTCCGAAGACGGCATTCTTCGCCGACGCGCGCTTCACCTGGGCCGATCGCGAGATGAGGATCACCGTCGATGGCCGCGAGCATTTCGGAGAGGGAGTACCCTCGGGTTACTGGGATGAGGCGGAAGCTCCGGGTGTCGCCGGCGGCGAGGTGGCCTACATCACGGTGGGGGGGCTGGTCCTACCCGCTGGTCCCGTCGATCCCTTCACTGGGACCCGGGTGTCGCAGCCCCAGCCGGGCGAGTACCTGATCAAGGGCGGCCGCATGGATTATGGTGGCTGGAACTTCTCGGTCGGTGTAAGATTCACCCTGTAGCTACGGAGAACACCAGATTGTCTGCGGCAAACGAACCCGCCGCGTTTCTGAGAATGAGAAGCTGTTTCTGAGAAGATGTTTCTGAGAAGATTTTGAGGAGTTTCCCGGTGACAATAGCGAAGGGGCCACACCCGTTCCCATCCCGAACACGGTAGTTAAGCCCTTCAGCGCCGATGGTACTGCGTGGGAGACTGCGTGGAAGAGTAGGACATCGCCGGGGATTTATCTGGGCCCCCGCCAGACAGGCGGGGGCCTTTTTTTGAGCTCGGAGGGCCGGTCTGTGACCGGCGAGCCGGGTTCGGCGGGAATCGGTCGGCCTCTCGTCGAGGCGGTGTTAGAATCCGGTTGCCGCAGGCAGCGACGAGGAGATCGGAACGATGGCTGGCCATTCCAAGTGGGCCAATATCAAGCACCGCAAGGGCGCTCAGGACGCCAAGCGGGCGAAGGCTTTCACGAAGGTCGTGCGGGAGATCACGATCGCCGCTCGGGAAGGGGGCGGGGATCCCGACGCCAATCCGCGGCTGCGGGCCGCGATTGCCAGCGCCCGCTCGGTGAATCTGCCGAACGACAAGATCGATCGGGCGATCAAGAAAGGCACGGGCGAACTCGAGGGCGTGAGCCTGGACGAGGTGATCTACGAGGGCTACGGCCCCGGGGGCGTGGCGATCCTGCTCTCCACGCTCACCGACAACCGCAACCGGACCACATCGGAGATCCGGCATCTTTTCGGCAAGTACGGCGGCGAGCTGGGATCTCCAGGCAGCGTGGCGTGGATGTTTGAGCGCAAGGGCATCATTACGATACCAGCCGGGGATGTCGACGAGGACGAAGTGATGGAACTCGTTCTCGACGCCGGCGCCGACGATATGGCGCAGGATGGTGAGTTTTTCGAGATCACCACCACGCCGGAGGCCTTTGCGGAAGTTCGGGATCGACTCGAACAGGCCGGTATTCGCATGGAGAGCGCCGAGGTGACGATGGTGCCCCAGAATCTGACGGTGGTTGAGGGGAAGAAGGCCGAGAGCCTTTTGACCCTGCTGGAACTGCTGGACGAGCACGATGACGTGCAGAGGGTTTCTGCGAACTGCAGTATCGAAGACGGCGAGTGACACGGTGTTCGGTGGTCCTGGGCTGAATCGATTTTCTCTGGTGTATTGGCGTTCCTGAGGGCCTCAACCCATGCAAGAACGCTGCGGCGAGTGGATCCTCGGAATCGATCCCGGCTCAGCACGAACCGGCTATGCTTTGGCGCGCTTTTCAGGGCAACGGCTGATCGAGGCGGAAATGGGCACCTGGAGCGTTCAGCGTTCGAGTGATCGCTCGGTTTCCCTCGCCCGGCTCGCCGAACAGGCGCGATCGTGGCTCAAGGGGCGCTCTCCCGCTGTTGCGGTGGTCGAGAGCCTCTTTCATCACAAGAATGCCCGCTCCGCACTGGTGCTTTCGGAAGCCCGGGGTGTGCTGCTGGCTACCCTCGGGGAGGCGGGAATCGCCGTCGTCGAGTACTCGCCCGCGACGGTGAAGAAGACGATCTGCGGATTCGGGGGAGCCGACAAGCGGCAACTGCGGCGGGCATTGGTGAAGACGGTGCCCGGTGTGACACCCGAGCAGATCGAGGATCTGCCCGAGGACGCCAGCGACGCTCTGGCGCTGGTAATCTGCCACCATGTGCACGCGGCTCACCGGGCTTTGCTGGGACGGTCGCGGTGATCGGACGGCTGACAGGCCAGCTCGCGCGGCGTACCTTCCCACTCATCATGGTGGATGTCGGTGGAGTCGGGTACGAACTGCGGGTCCCCCTGGCCACTTTCGAGAATCTGCCGGCGGTGGGGGAGCCTGTCTGCCTGGAAACCGTGACGTCGCTCAAGAACGAGGTTCTCGAGCTTTTCGGTTTCCGGGCCGAGGAAGACAAACGGCTGTTCACGATTCTGGTCGGCGTCTCCGGGGTCGGACCCAAGCTCGCCCTGGCCATGCTCTCGAGCGTACCCAGCCGGGAACTGGTGCAGGCGGTGATGGATGAGCGGACGGCGGTACTGGAGTCGGTTCCCGGCATCGGCAAGAAGACCGCCCGGCGCCTGATCGTCGAACTCAAGGATCGTCTTGCCGGGGAGGCCTTCGATCTTTCCGCTGCGGAAGGAGGCGTGGCCGCCGCGCCTTTCGCCGACCCGATCACCAGTGACGCCTTGATGGCGCTGGAGAATCTCGGCTATCGTCGCAACCAGGCCGAGGGGGCACTGGCTGCGGTTCGTGCGGAAAAGGGGGCTGAGCTGGCCTTGCCGGACATGATTCGCCATGCGCTCCGCTACCTGGGACGGTGAGATGACTGAGAACGGCGATACCTTCAGGATCATCGGCGCCGAACCCACCGGTGAGGAGCTGCAACTCGAAACGGACCTGCGACCTCGGCGTCTGGCCGATTACGTCGGTCAACGGCGGGTGACCGACAATCTGGCGGTCTATCTCGAGGCGGCGCGCCGTCGGCGCAGGCCCCTGGATCACGTGCTGCTCGCCGGTCCCCCGGGACTGGGCAAGACGAGCCTGGCTCACATCATCGCCGCCGAAATGGGATCCCAGTTACGCGTTTCGTCAGGCCCGGCGATCGAGAAGATCGGGGATCTGGCGGCCCTGTTGAGCCTGGTCGAAGCGGGTGACGTGCTCTTCATCGACGAGATCCATCGTCTGGGGTCCGCGGTGGAGGAGGTGCTCTACCCGGCGATGGAGGATTTCGTACTCGACGTGACCATCGGCCAGGGACATGGTGCGCGTTCCGTGCGTATCGACCTGCCTCCGTTCACACTGGTGGGCGCGACGACGCGTTCCGGCCTGCTCACGGCTCCGTTGCGAGATCGCTTCGGTATCACAGAGCGCCTCGAATTCTACGGTGTCGATGATCTCTGCCGCATTCTCCTCGCTGCCGCCGCGCGGCTCGACTGCCGCCTCGACGAGGACGGAGCGCGGGAACTCGCTTCCCGCTCCCGGGGAACGCCGCGAGTCGCCCTGCGCCTGTTACGGCGTATTCGTGATTTCGCCCTGGTGCAGGGCGACGGGGTCATCTCTCGTGAGGTGGCAAGGCAGAGCCTGGCCCGTCTCGGCGTGGACAACCTGGGTCTCGACAGCCTCGACCAGCGCCTGTTGCGGGTGATTCTCGACAACCACGCCGGGGGGCCGGTGGGGATCGGCACGCTGGCCGCTTCCCTGGGCGAAGAATGCGACACCCTGGAGGAGATCTGCGAGCCTTACCTGATCCAGATCGGATTCCTCGAACGGACCCCCCGCGGGAGAGTCGCCACCCCGCGCGCCCGCGAGCACCTCGGCCAGTCGCCCTCCGGCACCGGCCCGCTCTTCCGGTGAGCGAGTACGTCTTCGAGGATCTCGAGCGGGTCGCAGCCGCCCATCCCCTGGTGGCAGAGGCCGCGGCCCTTTCGCGGGAAGGCCGGCGCCCGTGGCTCGTGGTCGTGCCGGATCACCAGGCCCTGCGGCGCGAAGGCTTCGTGGGCCTCTACGAGGCCCTCCGCTTCCATCTCGAGACCGCCTCGGTCGGTCTGCCGGTCGGCCACCGGCCGGCGGGGCTGACCATCGCGCGCCAGGCTTTGCCACGGGATCCGCAGGGGGGCCTGGACCGGCGGCGGCTGGCGCGGGAGGTCGGGCATCCTCCCGCTCGGGTCTGGCCTGCCGCCCCTCCCGAAAGGACTCCGGTGAGTCGGGAACTGGCGATGGCCTTGATGCCGGCTCTCGAGGGCCGGAGCCCGATCGGGCCGCTCTATCTCGAGCAGGATCTGGAACTGGACCTGGGGCTCGACTCCCTCGACCGGCTGGTGTTGATCTTGGCCCTGGCCGACGCGGCGGGCATGGAAATCGACGAGGAGCAGACCCGCTCCCTGCGCACGCTGGGAGACCTGCAGCGTCTTCTCGACGACGCCGGCACACGTCCTCGAGGCCCGGTCCGCCCGCGGGAGGATCTGCTGACCGCCGAGGGCCGGTATGGCCGGGACCGCCGTTGGTTGCTGCGGCCTGCCCGCCTGTCCTGGGTGCCTCTGGCCCTGGCGCGACCCTGGGTGCAGCTCTGGTTGCGGTGGCGGCTGCGCCTGTCCCACGGCCCGACAGGTGACGTGGACTGGCGTCACAGACCGCTGATGCTGGTGGCCAACCACCAGTCCCACGCCGACTCTCTGCTGATCGCCCTCTCCGTTCCTGCGGCGGTGCATCGCAATCTCTTCTTCCTCGGCTTCAGCGGCTACTTCGCAGCGGGATGGGGGGCCTGGGCGGCGCGACTGTTCCGCATTCAACCCGTGAGCGCCGACGACAGGATTCAGACCTCGCTGACCCTGGCCTGTCATGCCCTGGAGGCCGGTCGGATCCTGTGCATCTATCCTGAAGGCGAGCGCACCTGGACCGGTGCCTTGCAGCGCTTCCGTCGGGGGCCGGCCTGGATCGCGCGCCGGACCGGGGCCCTGTCGATTCCGGTGGCGGTGACCGGCGCCTATCAGTTCTGGCCACGAGGCTGGCCTCGGGGGCGCAGTCGCGGGTTGCGGGTCGATTTCGGCGAGGCGGTACCGCCACCGGCTCCCGGCAGCGGTCGTCACGGAGATGCGGTCTATCTCCAGGAGGTGAGGGAAAAGATCGCCGAACTGATGCGCCGGGCGGGGGCCGACCCGGAGCGCGGCGATCCGCAAGTCTTCGCAAGGGGGCCACACGATGCATGATGGCCGGCGTCTGTTGAAATATCTGCTCCACTACCGGGGAGCCTTGGCCCTGGCCCTGGTGTCCTCGATTCTGGCCTCCGTTTTCGTCGGGGGGGCGGTCAGTCTGCTCAACGACCTGGTCACCGCTCTTTCCTCCCAGGCTCAGGTTACGAGCGTGGCAGCCATTTCCCCTTCCGAGGCGGAGACGGGCCAGCAGGCCTCCGCCGGTCCCATCGGCGCGATCCGCCAACGGGCCGAGCGCTGGACGGCGCCCGTGCGGCATTGGCTGCTGGCCAAGGGCTACATACGCGTGCCCCTGGCCATCGTCGTTCTCTATTTCTTCAAGGGGGTGTTTTCTTTCCTCGGGGTCTACGGCCTGCGCCGGGTGGGATTGAAGACCGTCGCCCGCCTGCGCCAGGAAATCTATCGGCGGGCGATCAGCCAGTCCGACGCTTTCTACCGCCGGCATTCCACAGGCGAGATGTACTCGAGGATTCTGGTGGACGTGGCCCGACTCCAGGATCTGCTCGGCAACGAGATCGCCCAGGCCATGCAGTCGGTGCCGCTGATCGTGGTCTTGCTGACTTATGCCTTCTTCGTCTCCTGGCCGATCACCCTGGTCTGCCTGACGGTGATTCCCGCCTTTGCGTGGGCTGCAGGATGGTTGGGCCGAAAGATCAAGAAATCGGCGCGTCGCAGCCAGGAACGCTCGGCGGAACTGACCGCCCTGACCGAGGAGACCCTGCTGGCCCGGCGGGTGGTTCAGGCCTTCGATGCGGTGGACTACGAGTGCCGCCGTTTCGCCCGTTCGCTCGAGCAGATGCTGCGCCAGGATCTGAAGGTGGCCCGGGCGACCGCTGCCACGGCCCCGGTGATGGAATTGATCGGGGCGATCCTGGGGGCGGGCATGATCGTCTTCGCCGGTTGGCTGATTCGCCGAGGCGGGGTCAGCGGCAGCGATGTTTTCGTGGCCATCGTCGTGCTTTTCGTGGTCTTTACCCACGTGCGCCGGCTGGGCCAGCTCAACAGCGCGATCCAGCGCGCTCTGGCCTCCGCGCGCAGGATCTTCGAGATTCTCGACAGCCCCGTGGAAGTTCGGGACTCGCCCCAGGCCCGGGTGATGAAGCCCTTTTCCGACCGCATCGAACTGCGGGGCGTGGGTTTCGACTACGGTCGCGGCCCGGTTCTCAAGCATGTCCATCTCGTCTTGCGCGCCGGGGAGGTTCACGCCCTGGTCGGGGCTTCGGGAGCCGGCAAATCCACCCTGGCGATGTTGATTCCCCGCTTCATCGACCCGACGGAAGGCGTCGTTCTCTTCGATGGAGTCGATGCCCGGCGGCTGACGATCCGCTCCCTGCGCAGCCAGATCGCCCTGGTGACCCAGGAGACCCACCTTTTCGACGACACGATTCGCGCCAACATCGCCTACGGCATGGAAGGCGTTTCGATGGAGCGGATCGAGGCCGCGGCCCACGCCGCTCACGCCGCAGCCTTCATCGAGAGTCTTCCCGCCGGATACGACACGCCCCTCGGCAGCCTCGGTTCACGCCTCTCGTCGGGGCAGCGCCAGCGCCTGGCCATCGCCCGGGCGTTTCTCCGGGACGCGCCGATCCTGGTGCTCGACGAGGCCACTTCGGCCCTCGATGCGGATTCGGAGGCGGAAGTCCAGCGGGCCCTCGAAAACCTGCTCCGGGGCCGCACGGCGCTGATCATCGCCCACCGGCTGAGCACCGTCGTCAGGGCTGACCGCATCCACGTGCTCGAGCAGGGGCGGATCATCGAGTCCGGCAGCCACGCCGAGCTGCTGGCCCGCAAGGAAACCTACGCACGCTATCACGCCCTGCAAGTTCTCGACGGGGGCTCACCCCCCGCCACGGGGGGCTCCCCAGGTTCGCAGAGCGAAGAGCAGGACTAGCAGGAGCAGACCCAGGGCGGTCAGCCCTTCGCGGTTCTTCTGCCAGCGGGAAAGCCGCCATTTTCCCGCTTCCACGGGATAGGGGCGCAGACGGGGGAAGAGGGCCGGTACGGCATCGGCGTAGCGCTCGTAGAGCCCGCCGTGACGGTCCCGGAGACGGGCGGGCTCGATGCGTTCCTTGCGCGGCAGGTAGTAGCCGAAAAACACGGCCCAACCCGCCACCAGCACGGCTCCGTTCAGCAGCCAGGGCAGCCGGGCCATGATGGCCAGGCCGGTGAAGATCAGCAGCCTTCCCAGGTAGAGTGGGTTGCGCGTGTAGCGATAGGGGCCGGTCGTGACCAGTTGCCGGGTCTTGACCAGGTGACCGGCGGCCCAGCAGCGCAGGCCCTCGCCCAGCGCCACCAGCACGGTCCCCGCGAACAGTTCCGCCGGTCGCGGACGGGAGAAGGCGGCCAGCGCGGCCAGCAGACTGTAGAGCAGGGCGAGCCGGGTCCATTCGGCTGCGGATCGCTGGTTCACCCGTTCATCTCCTGGGATGGGGTTCACGCGTCGTGGGTCGCCCGGGGCGTCACCGGGGCCCGCCAGATTAGCGCCCCCGGCCTCGACCTCCAAGGGGGGTTGCGCAGGAGAGGGCTTGGGCGTACCTGGTGAGCACTGGATGCGGCCGGATCGCGGTCGGCATGCCCCCCCTCTTTCTGGAGCCCCCCATGTCCCTGCGCCGCCCCACCCCGACCACGGTACTGTGTCTCGGAGCCCTGCTCGCCGTCCTGCCGGCTGGACCGGCTGCCGCCCAGAGTGCGGCTCCCGCTCACGAGAAAGGCCCCCGCATCGTCGATCTGCGCCTCGGCGAGGAAGAGCAGATTCTGCGCCGGGAAGAGTGGTTTTTCGGGCCTCGGCGGGCAGGAACGGCTTCCAGCGAAGAGATGGCCCGCTATCGGCGGCTGGCGGTGGAAGAGACCCGCAAGGCGATCGCCCGGTACCGGGCCGAGCAGGCCCGGGGGGCGGCCGCGGCGCAGAACTTCTGGACATCGATGGGGCCTTCACCGTCCCGTTTCGGGGGCTGGGCCTTCGGCGATGTGGCCGGTCGCGTACCCGCCCTGGCGGCGGATTGGGCCGCGGGGACCCTCTATGCCGGCGCCGCTTCCGGCGGATTGTGGAAAACCACCAATGACGGCCTGAGCTGGCAGCAACTGCTCGACTCCGCCGGAACCCACACGGTGGGAGCCGTGGCCCTGGACCCCAACGATCCCTCGGTGCTCTGGGTCGGCACCGGTGAGAATACCGCCGGTTGCGAGAGCTACTTCGGCATCGGCATGCTCTACAGCGCCGATGGAGGCCTGACCTGGGAGACCCGCAACGGCAGCGGGGGGCAGACCCTCGAGGACATTTCCTCTTTCGCCAGTATCGTGGTCGATCCCCGGGATTCGAGCCATATCGTGACGGGAGGCCGACATCGCGGTTGTGTCAACGGCTCCTCCCTCTACAGCGGGATCTACACCAGCGACGACGCGGGCCTGCACTGGAGTCGTCGACTCGGCGGGGTGAGTGTCTACGAGATTCAGCAGGATCCCCAGGTCCGTGATACCTGGTGGGCTGCGACGAACCAGGGCCTCTACAAATCCACCGACGACGCCGTCACCTGGGTCCAGCAGACGGCCTCCGGTTTGCCCTCCAGCGACACGGGACGGACCGAACTGGCCGTCGCGCCTTCCGACGGCAACACGGTCTACGCCCTGTTCGCTGCGGGATCCGGTGGAAGCGCGGAGTTCTGGCGCACCACCGATGGCGGGGCGAGCTGGACGTTGCAGAGTGACGGCTCCGAGGCTTGCGACGGGCAGTGCTGGTACAACATGACCCTCGCCGTGGCCCCCGACGATCCGAACACGGTCATCCGCGGCACTGTCCACGTCTTTCGTTCCCTCGACGGCGGTGCCTCGTGGACCGACCTGAGCAACGCATGGGGATCGTCTCAGAAGGTGCACCAGGATACCCATTTCTTGCTGATGGATCCGGACAGTCCAGGTACTTTCTGGGTCGGCTGCGACGGCGGCGTGTGGAAGACCACGGACAACGGCGATACCTTCCTCAACCGCAACGGCAACATGAATATGACGCAGTTCTATGCCGTGGGAGTGCATCCCGACGACGGCGGCGTCATCTGCGGGGGCGCCCAGGACAACAGCTCCCTGGCGCGGACCGCGGACAACGTCTGGGACCTGCAGGCGGTCACCGGTGATGGCTTCGTCTGTCACGTCGATCCGGTCGATCCCGACTACAACTTCATCGCGTCCTATCCGTCCGGCGGCTACCCCAATGTCAGTCGTTCGGAAACCGGCATCCTCGGGTCGTTCCACGGTATCACCCGCGCTTCCAACGGGTTTGTCGGCGGAGATCGGATCAACTGGGTCACGCCCTACGTGCTCGATCCGGTGACTCCCAACATTCTCTACCTGGGGACCCACCGGGTCTACAAAACCACCGACCATGGCGACAACTGGACCCCGGTTTCGGGGGATTTGACCACCGGTACGGGCAACATCGTCGCCCTCGACGTCAACCGTTACTTTCCCGAGGTCGTCTTCGCCTCGACGACCGATGGACAGGTCTGGCGCAGCGTCGACGCGGGAGGCCGATGGGAAGACCTCTCCGCGGGCTTGCCTTCCCGCTCGATCCAGGATGTGGCGGGAGATCCCCTCGACCCCGACCGGGCGCTGGCCGTGGTCAGCGGATTCCACACCGCGCATCTTTGGGAGTGGAAGGCGGGGCGGGGTTGGGTCGCCCTGGGCGACGGATTGCCCAATGTTCCGGCCAACACGGTGCTGATGCTCACCGACAGTCAGGTCTACGTGGGTACCGACACAGGCGTATTCAAGAGTGTCGACGCGGGCGCCACCTTTCAGCCATGGATGAACGGCATGCCCGAGGGCCTGGTGATCGACGATCTGAAGTACAACCAATCCCTCGATCTGATCACCGCCGGCACCTACGGTCGCGGGGCCTGGCAGATCACCGTCGAGCCCCTGGGGCCGATCCTGCTCTTCGATTCCATCGAGCTGCCCCTGGTCGAGGTGGACGGCGACGGCGACGGTTCCGTCGAACCGGGGGAGACCTGGGAGGTGCGTCCCCGTCTGCGCAACGTGGGCAGCGACGTCGCGCTGGGAGTCCGGGCCCGACTGGGCACCACGACTCCCGGCGTCACGGTGCTCGAGCCGGTGGCGCAATCTTATGGTGACATCGCCGGCGGGCAGACCGGGGCGGCCGTCTCCCGTTACAGCTTCCTGGTCGAGCCGGATTTCCCCTGTGGCGAAGAGATCGTCTTCGACCTGCTGGAGATCACTTCGACCAACGGTCCAGGAAGTTATGCCGATCAGCTCGCCGCCTTCCGGGTGACGGTGGTCGATCATTTCCAGGAGCCCGTGATCACCACCCATTTCGACGACGACCAGGATCCTCAGCCCACCGGCGACTGGAGCCACGAGGCCATCGATCCCGGCTTCTGGAATTGCCGCCTGACCTATCAGGACCAGTGGCACGTCGACAGTCTGGACGCGCAGCATGGTCAGAGCTGGCTCTGCGGGAGCGGTCCGGGCTCCCCCTACGGGAAGGTGAACTACGCCTGGCTCTACCTCGGCGGGCGGGACTCGACCGGCGGGGCGGGCATCGATATTCCCGCCGACGCCCGCAGCGCCACCCTCACGGTGGTCCATCGCTACCAGACGACCTCCCCGCGTGACGGGGGCGAGGTGGTGATCGATGCCAGCCCGGACGGGCAGGACGTCTACGAGCCCCTGGTACCCGATGGCGGCTATGACGGAGACATCGAAGTCAATCGCTGCAACGGGTTGGAAGGCAAGGAGGCCTTCATGGGCGATTCGGGAGGGTGGGTGACCAGTACCTTCGACCTGAGCCCGTACATCGGCAGCAAGGTCTACCTGGCTTTCGTCTTCGGTTCGGACAACGCTCCGGACTCGGGCGATGGCTGGTGGATCGACCAGGTCACCGTGGAGTCCGAAAAGCAGGGGCCGCCCGTCTGCCAGGTCACTCTCTGGCCGGGCGAAGTGCCCGCTTCGGCGCTCTTCGAGAAGCTCGCCGGTGGTGACATCCAGGCCCGTTGGGACGACTCCTGCAATCTGGCGGAGCTGCCCGGCCAGACCTACTCCGTCGAGTCGGGCGATCTCGACCTCCTCGCCTCCGACGGTCTGCTGGACACCGCGCCGGTGGCCGGGCGCTGCGACCGTCTGTCGCCCGACGCCTTTACACCGGCGCCGGGCAACCGCTTCTTCCTGCTGGCGGCCAACGAGGGGGGGCGCCAGGGCGGCCTGGGGCGCGACGGCGCCGGCCTGAGCCGGCCCCATGCCGCCGGGGCCTGCGGGCGGCCCCGCGAGGCCGCCTGCCCCTGATCGGCGCGTGCCGCCGAGGTTCACCGGGTAGAATGCGGCGGAGGTCCGGCCTGCGCGGGTCGGGCGCCATCCTCCCGCGGGAGCGATGGAGGGAGTCCAGAGTGAAAGATGGGGCATGCTCCTCGGAAGTCGGGCGGGATGCCCTCGGCGCGGGTGGAGGACCTGTCCGGCGGGGGGGGCGTGGCGTCGCCGGGGTCGACCTGAAGGAACTGCACGCGGGGCGCCAGGGGGACTTGGTCTGCGGGAGGGCGCTGAAGGCCGATCTCTGGCTGGCCAAAGACCACGCGGGGCGCCTGGTGGTGGTCAAGGACTTTCGGCGCAAGCCCTGGCCCGGTCGCTGGTGGGGCTGGGTGCAGGTTCGCCGGGAGCGCGCTTTCCTGCGCCTGCTCGAGGATCTGGACTTCGTGCCGCGCTTGCTGGGCACGCCCCACCCCCTGGTGCTCGTGCTGGAATACGTCCCGGGCATTCTCCCCTGCCGACGCGGGCCGGGACCCTGGTCCCGGCCGACCCTCCAGCAGCTTCGTGAAAACCTGGAGCGGCTCCATCAGCGGGGAGTGACCCACAACGACCTGCGGGGGCGGGACAATCTGCTCTTCGACACCGAGGGGCGGCGTCTCGTGCTGCTGGACTGGGCGGCGGCCGTTCGGCTGCCGCCGGCCACCCTCCGGCATCGCCTTCTTTTCGGCCTGCTGCGCCAGGTCGACCGGTCCGCCTTCCTGAAGTGGAAGCTGGAACTCGGTCCCAGGACACTGAGCGACGAGGATCGTCGCTTCCTCCGGGCCTATCGTCGCTGGCGGAGACTCTGGCCGTTCAATCGCAAGGGCTTGGGCGATACGACCCTCGAGGGGCTCTGAGCGGGCGATCGAGGGCCCGCACGTCCCATGAACCAGCGAGTCGTCACCCTCATGATTGGGGTCAGTGGACGAAATAGCCCTCACGGGTGCGGACGGTGAGGCCCGGTCGGCCGACTCGCACCTCGATCGAGCGCCACGTCTCGCCGGGGCGCGGCGGCGGCGGCTTGTAGGCGATCGAGTACTGGTGACGCAGTTCTTCGAGAATGTCCCGGTAGACTCGCCCCAGCCGTCCGAGCCGCCGCAGCTTGAAGAAGCGGCCTCCGGTGCTGGTGGCCATGCGGGTCAAGGCTTCGGCATGGGTCATGCGGCCGCTGAAATCCTGCTCGTCGAGGTCGGCTCCCAGGCCGATGGTGAAGACCACC
Source organism: Acidobacteriota bacterium (assembly GCA_030949985.1). Lineage (NCBI taxonomy): Bacteria > Pseudomonadati > Acidobacteriota > Acidobacteriota bacterium. Next base: position 84,945 of record JAUZRX010000049.1, on the reverse strand, counting down.
AGGTCGCTGTCATGGGCCTTGCGCACGGCCTCCCGGAGAGTATGGAACGATCCCGGCTCGAGCCCCGAAGCCGCCTCGTCCCGACCGTCGGAGAGGATCACCGCCACCTTGCGGGCCCGGGATCCCGCCGCCTGGAGCGCCTTCCCGGCGTCGAAGAGGGCGTCGTAGAGCGCCGTGCCGCCCCGGGCCTCGAGCCCTTCGATGGCCTCGATACTGGCTCGCCGGTCGGCATCGAGGGGCGTGATGATGCGGCTGCTCTCGTTGAAGGCCACGACGCTGACCCGGTCGCGTGGGGCGAGGGCGGCGACGAAGGCCTGCGCGGCCTTTTGCACCTCCCGGAGCTTGGGCCGCATGCTCAGGGAAGCGTCGAGCACCAGGGCCACGGCCAGGGCCGTCGGTTTGTCCCCCCAGCGGTCGATGGTCACTTCCCGGCCCCCGTCGAAGATCCGGAAATCGTCCTCCTCGAGTCCGGTGACGGTCTTGCCCTTGGCGTCGACGACGGTGACCGCCAGGTCCACCAGCCGCACGTCCACGGTGCCCACCCCCGCCGGCCGCAGGTCGACCGTGGTCGTCAGCTGCCGGTCCCCCTTCAGTCGGGCGATCACCTCGAGGGTTCGCGGGCCGAGTCGTTCTCCGGCGTCGATGGTCAGCCGCCAGGGCGGCTGACGCAGCACTCCCATGATCTCGCCGTCGAGGCGGATCTCGATCTGCTCGACGGCCGCATCGTCGACACCCATGGGCAGCAGGGAAACCACCGAAGGGCCGAGCATCAGATCGGTCGGCCGGGGGCGCAGGACGACGATGCGTTCCTCCTCCCCGAGGACCTGGGCGCCCGCGGGGACCAGCGAGAGGCTCGTGGCGATCAGCGCGAGCCACCCGCGTGCCCGGGGCAGGGACCGAAGGCAGCGGGGCGGGAAGGGGATCATGGGTTTTCCACACATAGGGGTCTTTCGCTTATCCTCGCACGTCCGGGAGGCCTGTCCACCTCCGGCGGGGTGGGCGCGGTCCGGGCAGAGGCGGTAGCATCCACCGGGGCATACCCCCCGGAGGTGAGTCTTGGGCGAACATATCGAGCAGCAAACCCGGTTGGCGGTCGATCAACTGCTCTGGCGGTGTCCTCGGGAGTGGCTGGATTTCGAGACTACCGCGGACCTCGGCGCCTGCGAAGAGATCTTCGGTCAGCCGCGGGCCGTGGCGGCCCTTCGCCTGGCTCTCCGGCTCCGTTCGCGGGGGTACAACGTTTTCGTCGCCGGACCCTCGGGCAGCGGCCGCACGCGCACCGTGCGCCGCATTCTGCGCCAGGAGGCCGGCAACGGGGAGGTACCCGACGATCTCTGCTACGTGATGAACTTCGAAGATCTCAAGGCCCCCCGCCTGATCCGCTTGCCGGCAGGCAAGGGCCGGGTGCTGCGGGAGGCCATGGCCACCGCGGCGGATCGCTTTCGGCAGGGGGTCGCGGCCCTCAGGGCCTCCGGGGATCATCGCCGGCGACGCGAGGGAGTGGCCAAGGATCACCTCGAAGAGCAGACCACCCTGCTGTCGGAGTTCCAGGACGAGGTCAAGGAAGAGGGCTTCGCCCTGGTGGAGGTCAATCTCGGGCCTTACCGGCGCCACGAGATCGCGCCGCTGGTAGACGGGCAGCCGGTGCCCTTCCACGAGTTGGCGGCCCTGGTCCGTGACGGCAAGATCGAGGAGGGGCAGGCCGATCACCTCCGGGAGCGTCATCCCGACCTGGCGGCCCGGCTGGCCCAGACCGCGGCCAAGTACAGGGCCATCTCCAGGGATCTCGAGCAGTCCCTGGCCGAGGCCGACAAGGACGCCGCCCGCCCCCTGGTCGACGAGGTGCTCGAAGAGATTCGCTCGGCCCTGGCGCTGGCGACCGGCCTTCGGCCCCAGCTCGACGAGTATCTCCAGCAGGTCGGGCAGTACCTGATCGCCGTCTTCCCTCTGCTTTTCGCCGCCGGTGAGCACGTGGCCTCCGAGGCGGACTCCGCCGAAAGCGCCGTGCCGGATCCCCTGGCGGCCTTGCGGGTCAACGTGATCGTCGACCGCACGGGACAGAAGGGGCTGCCGATCATCGAGGAGGCGAATCCCACCGCCGCTCGCCTGTTCGGTTTCATCGAGGTCCAGCGCAGCCCGGAAGGGGAAGTGCGCGCCGACCTGGCGGGAATCCATGGCGGCGCGATGCACATGGCCGACGGGGGCTTCCTGCTGCTCAACGCCCACGATCTCCTGCAGGAAGACGGGGCCTGGGCCGGGCTCAAGCGGGTCCTGCGCACCGGGCGCCTGAGCGTGGCGGGCAACACCCCCGAGGGGGCCGCGCCGCTGGTTCCCGAAGCCGCCCCGATCGACGCCACGGTGATCCTGGTCGGTACGCCGGCGCTGCGTGAACTGGCCGCCGCCGAAGACGAGGAGTTCAGCAAGCTCTTCAAGGTGGTTTCGGTGTTCGAAGAGCGAGTGCCGCTGTCTCGCCCGGTGGTCTCTTCCTACGCCTGCTTCCTGGCCCACGTGATCCAGGAGGAGGACCTGCTGCCCCACGGAGCCGATGCGGTGGCGCGGATTCTCGAGACCATGGTGCGCGTGGCGGGCGGACGGGGCAAGTTGGCCTCCCACCTCCGGCTGTTCACCGACCTGGCCCGGGAGTCGTCCCTGGTCGCGACGGAGATGGGCAGTGACGTGGTGCGCCGTGAGCATGTCGAGCGCACGCTGCTCGATCGCCGGCAGCGCTCCGGCTTCCTCTCAAGCCGGATCCTCGAGTCCATCGACGAGGGTCTCCTGCTGCTCGAGACCGAGGGCGCCGTGGTCGGGCAGGTCAACGCCCTGGCCGTGGTGGAGACGAGTCTCGAGACGTTGGGCTATCCCGTGCGGGTGACCGCCACCACCGCCGTGGGACGTTCGGGAATCATCGACATCGAGCGGGAGGCGGAACTCTCGGGCGAGATCTACACCAAGGCATCCCTGATCCTCGGCGGTTATCTGCGCTCGCGCTTCGCCCAGCGCCACCCGCTGGCCATCACGGCCAGTGTCTGCTTCGAGCAGTCCTACGGCGGGGTGGAGGGCGATTCGGCCTCCAGCGCCGAGCTGGCGGCCCTGCTTTCTTCTCTCGGGGACGTTCCCCTGCGCCAGGATCTGGCCGTTACCGGTGCCGTGGATCAGCACGGCCACGTGCTCGCGGTGGGCGGCATCAACGAGAAGGTCGAAGGCTTCTGGAAAGTCTGCCGTCAGCGGGGACTGACCGGAACCCAGGGAGTGGTGATTCCCGCCACGTCCCGCCAGAGCCTGCAACTCGACCCCGAGGTGGTGGAGGACGTCGCGGAGGGACGCTTCCACGTCTACGCCGTGGAGACCGTCGAACAACTCGTGGAGCTGCTGATGGGGGTTCCCCTGGGGGGCGTCGATGAAGAGGGCCGCTGGGAGAAGGACAGCCTGGGGGCGAAGATCGCCGAGCGCCTCGAGGAGATGGCCCGCATTCTGCAGAATTTCAGCACTGGCGTCGGTGACTGATCCCGGGGAGGACATGCCATGACAGCCAAGGGGGCAACGGTTGCCCTGGGACTCGGTGCGGTCTTCCTGGCAGCCTTCGCGGCGACCCAGGTCGCTCAGCGGCCCACGCAGACCGTGGGCTGGACGGAGATGGGTGAGGGCCCCGGAGGCGCCGCCCCGGCACCGGCCTCGGTGGGTGATCTGCAGGCCCAGATCCACGAGATCCAGCGCCAGCTCCCCGGAGCCCCGGCCCTCGCCCTCGCGCGGCTCGAGGTGCCCGGGGCCGCTGAATTCTGCGGGCACCCGCTCCCCCTCGACAGGCCCGAAGTGCGCGAGGCGCTGGCCTACGAGCTGCTGCTGACCGCCGGGCGACCGATGATGCCCATGCTCTGGATGCGTCGGTCGCCCCGGGTGCTGCCGATGATCGAGGAGAAGCTCGCCGCGGCCGGCCTGCCCGACGACCTGAAATACGTGGCGATGATCGAGTCCGATCTGCGGGAAACCGTGCGTTCTCCCGCAGGGGCCGAAGGCCTGTGGCAGTTCATGCGCGGCACCGCCCGGCGTTACGGGTTGCGGGTCGATCGCTACCTCGACCAGCGACGATCCCCGGAAGTCGCCACGGACGCCGCGATCGCCTACCTCCGGGACCTGGAAGAGGAATTCGGCGACTGGTTTCTCGCCCTGGCGGCCTACAACTCGGGCGAGCAGACCGTCAGGCGGGCCCTCGAGGACGCCGGCACCGATGACTACTTCAGTCTCTACCTGCCGGCAGAAACCCGGCGCTACGTGCCGCGCCTGGTGGCGGCGAAGATCATCACTTCCTCGCCTGAAGCCTATGGGCTGGTTCGCCTGGCTCCCTACAACAACCCCCGCTACCGCATCGTCGAGGTTCGGGTGCAGCGCTCACGGGCCGATCTGCGCAAGCTGGCCGCCGAGCATGGCCTGAACTACGCGGCCTTGCGGCTGGCCAACCCGCAGGTACGTTCCTCCTGGTTGCCGCGGGGTGTCCACCGCCTGCGCGTGCCGCTGGCTTCCCGGGCCACCGGCCCCGGCACCGCGGAAGACCACGGCGCGCCCTAGCCGCCCGCTCCAAAAGCCTCTTCCGCAGGGGGCCTCGAGCTTCCCCCCGGGGCGCTGAGCCTGGATCCCGGCCCCCCCGCATCGAGGCCCCCCTGCCCACGGACGGCCGGGGGTGCGTGGCGCCCTCAGTGGGTGGACGCGGACAGGCCGGTGGATGACTCGGCGGCGGTGGTGAAGCGGTCAAAGATCGCCAGCACGCGGGCCACGTAGCGCTGAGTGGTCCGGCCGCGGGCGCGACCATGGGGCAGGCGATCGGCGACGGCGGGATCCTCGAGGAGGGGAAGCACCTCCTCCACGCCGCCCTGCCAGCGGTCCGGGTTCAGGCCGTTCATGGCGGCCAGTGCGCGGGCGTCCTGGAGATGACCGTAACCCATGTTGTAGGCGGCGAGGGTGAAGGCCAGCCGGTCGGGAGTGGGTACGTTGTCGAACAGGCCGTAGAGCCAGCTCAGCAGGGAGGCTCCCGCGGCAACGTTCTGCGCGGGATCGAAGGGATCTTCGGCGCCGTAGGTGCGCGCCACCCGGGGCATGATCTGCAACAGGCCCATGGCGCCCTGGGACGAGATCTCCCAGCGGTCGTAACCGCTTTCGGCGAAGGAGAGGGCCGCCAGCAGGCGCCAGTCGAAGCCGATCCGGTCGGCCTCGCGGCGGAAGAGGCTGTCGTAGGGCGAGAGACTGGGACCGCCGTCACGGAACACCGGACGTCTCCAGGCCCTCAGGCGCAGGGGGTTTTCCAGGTAACGCTGGCGCAGACGCGCGAGAAACCCGCTGCGCCGCATGTCTTCGAGCCAGCCGTCGAGTTCGGCACCCAAGGCCTGGGCGTCGGGATGGATCGCCCAGCGCACGGGCAGGCTGGGGGGCAGGGGACGGCTGATCTCGAGGGGCTTGTAGACCGCCTGCTCGAGCCGGGCGCGGCTTTCGTCCATGACGACCAGGGCCCAGCGCCCCGTGGCGGCGCCGAGAGCCAGCTCTCCGGTGCCGATATGGGGGGGGGCTCGCTGGATCTCGATCTCTCCGTCCAGGCTTCGGCGCCACGCCATCGCCTGTCCCTCGAGGGCGCTGTGGCGGCGCACGGTGAGTCGGCGGCCGGCCAGGTCTTCGATGCGGGTGATGCCGGCGGCCCGGCGGCCGATCACCACGGGTTGGGCGATTTCGAAGGCCGTCGTCCATGCGACGCGGGCCAGGACCGGGCGGGGGCCGGAATCGGAGGTGGCCACCAGGTCGACCTCGCCGCGGGCAAGTCGGGCGAGGGCGGCGGCGGGGCTCGGGGGGACGGTCACGCGCAGCTCCACCCCCAGGCGTGTGGCAAAGGCGCGCGCCATGTCGAAGGCCAGGCCTTCGGCGCGCCCTCGGCGGAATTCGTAGTCCAGTTCGTCTCGCTCGAGTGCCACCCTGAGCTCACCGGCGCGGCGAATGGCGTCCAGGTCCCGCCCCGGCAGGGCGCGGGGGGCCGGGGGTTCGACGGAAGGGGTCTGCGGGGGCAGGCAGATCGTCAGCGCGACAAAGACCAGCGCCGTTGCGGCTCCGGTCAGAGCCGCCAGCGAAACGAGCCTATGGGATCGGTTACTCATGGCTCCCGCAGAGTCTACCGCGATCGGCCCCAAGCGCAGCCCTTGACATGCGGGCGCCGAAGTGCTCTGCGAACGGGCGGCCCCGGGCGAACGATTCCGGGAGGAAGGATGTCGCCGGGCGGCCGGGTCTCAGTAGGCGCGGGCGAAGTAGACCCGTCGGCGGGCCGGTCTGCCCGACTTGACGCAGGGACCGGGGTCGTCGGGCTCGTCGAAGGCGATCAGTCGTACCGTGGCCTTGGTCTCGGCCTGGATCGCCTCCTCCACCGCGTCTTCTTCGCAGAAACGGGCCCGGATGAAACCACCTTTTTCGATTTCCTCGCAGAAGGCGTCCCAGGTGTCGACTTCCCGGGTCATGGCGGCCCGGCGATCGAGGGCCTGCTGGAAGAGCTGTTGCTGAATCTCTTCGAGGGCGGTCGTCACGGCACCGGCGGCGCCGTCGAGGGAGAAGGGGGTTTTGCTGCGGTCGGTACGGCGCACCGCCATGACCTGGCGCTTGTCCAGGTCCCGCGGACCGAGTTCCAGGCGCAGGGGCACACCCTTGAGTTCCCAGTCGGCGTACTTGAAGCCCGGGTTCACGTTGTCTCGTTCGTCGAGGCGGGCGGCGACGCCGGCGGCGCGCAATGCCGCCAGCAGCGTCCGTCCCGCCGCCACGGTCGCCTCCCGCTGCTCGTCGTTGCGCCAGATGGGGACGATGACCGCCTGGATCGGCGCGACACGGGGGGGGAGCACCAGGCCGTCGTCATCGGAGTGGCACATCACCAGGGCACCGATCAGCCGTGTGGACACCCCCCAGGAGGTGTTCCAGACGTGTTCCCATTGCCCTTCCGAGTTCTGGTAGCGCACATCGAAGGCCTTGGCGAAGTTCTGGCCCAGATCGTGGGAGGTGCCCGCCTGCAGGGCCTTGCCATCCTGCATCAGGGCCTCGATGCAGTAGGTGTCCATCGCTCCGGCGAACTTCTCCCGCGGCGTCTTGACCCCGGTCAGCACGGGGACCGCCAGGTATTCCTCGGCGAAGCGGCGGTAGACCTCCAGCATGCGCAGGGTTTCTTCCTTGGCTTCTTCATGGGTTGCGTGGGCGGTGTGGCCCTCCTGCCAGAGAAACTCGGTGGTGCGCAGGAACAACCGGGTGCGCATTTCCCAGCGGACGATGTTGGCCCACTGGTTGAGCAGCAGGGGCAGGTCGCGCCAAGACTGGATCCACTTGGAGAACATCGAGTAGATGATCGTCTCGGAAGTGGGGCGGACGATCAGCTCCTCCTCGAGGCGGCTTTCAGGGTCGGGGACGACCCGGTCCTTGCCCTCCGCGTCGGTGGCCATCAGCCGGGTGTGGGTGATGATCGCGCATTCCTTGGCGAACCCTTCGACGTGCTCGGCTTCCTTGGAAAGAAAAGACTTGGGTATGAACAGGGGGAAGTAGGCGTTTTCGTGGCCGGTTTCCTTGAACATGCCGTCGAGAATCCGCTGCATGTTCTCCCACAGGGAATAGCCGTGGGGACGGATCACCATGCAGCCCTTGACCGGGCTGTAGTCCGCCAGGGTACTGCGCAGAACCACGTCGGTATACCAGCGAGAGTAGTCGGTCGCGCGGGGCGTGATGTCCTTGGCCACTTCAACGGCTCCTGGCGCTGCCCGGCGGGCGGGGCGGCGCGGGAAAGTCGGGATTCTATCGTGCTTCTACTCTTGCCGCCGCTGGGCCTCGCCGGTCATCGGCACGAATCGGACGCCCCCGTAGGCCTGGCGGGAGATGGTGCCGTCCTCGGACTTGCTGATCACGACCAGCTCCTGGTGCGTCTCGCCGACGGGAATCAGCAGGCGTCCGCCGGGGGCGAGCTGCTCGATCAGCGGTTCGGGGACCTCGCCGGGAGCGGCGGCGACGATGATCAGGTCGAACGGGGCATGTTCCGGCCAGCCCGCGTAGCCGTCTCCGCAGCGGACGACCACCTTGTCGTAGCCCAGGCGGGCCAGGCGCCGGCGTGCCTCGGCGGCCAGCTCGGGGAGGATCTCGATGGTGTAGACCTGGTCGACGATCTCGGCCAGGACCGCGGCCTGGTAGCCCGATCCCGTACCCACGTCGAGGGCTTTCTTGCCCGGAGCGGCGCGAGCGAGCTGGGTCATCAGGGCCACCATGTAGGGCTGGGAGATGGTTTGCCCGTGACCGATGGGCAGGGGCGAGTCCCGGTAGGCGCTGGCGGCCAGGTCGGGAGGCACGAAGAGGTGCCGGGGCACCCGGGCCATGGCTGCGAGTACGGCCTCGTCGGTGATATCCCGCGCCCGTAACTGCTGTTCGACCATCTCTTCCCGCAGGCGCCGGTAGTCGCCTTCATCGAGGGGTCGGGCCCCCGACGCGCAGGAGGCCAGGCCCACGGTCAGCAGCAACATCAGCCCACACGCCATGACGTTCATCCGGATCTCCGGCTTCCGCACTCCTCGCCGCCTCACCACCGAGGATGCCGAAGTGCCCACATGTTATCCCGGAACGTCCGCCCGCAGGCGGCTGACTTCCAGGTGGGCCAGGCGGGTCGGTTCCGGCAGGCGGTAGCGCGGCGCCCAGCGGCGGACCAGTTTCTGGGCCGTGATCAGGCTGACGCGATGGCCCACCGAGACGAAGACCGGACGGCTGCCCGCGCGGGTGCGCAGGACCCGGCCGATCACCTCGCCCTTGTGGCGCAGAGCCGTCGAACTGCCCCGCCGTGGCCCGGGCTCGCGGTACTCGCCGACCAGCAGGCTCTTGGCTACCCCCACCGTGGGCAGGTCGAGGGCCACTCCCAGGTGACAGGCCAGGCCGAAGCGCCGGGGATGGGCGCGGCCGTGGCCGTCGCAGAGCAGGAGTTGGGGGGGATGGCGCATCGATGCCAGGGCCTCGATCACTCCCGGCCCCTCGCGGAACGAGAGAAAGCCCGGCACGTAAGGCAGTGTCACCCGCGCCGCGGCCCGCCCGACTTCGATCACCCGACCCGAACGAGCCTCGAGGCTGACCACGGCGGCGTAGAAGATTTTCCGCCGGTGGTCGTAGGAGAGATCGGCGCCGCCCACTACCTCGATCGTCTCGAGGCGGTCGGTTTCGTCGACCCGGGCGGCGAGGCGCCGCTGGAGAGCGGCGGCCCCCGCCAGGGTGGGGGGGAAAAAGGCGCGCCACGTTTGGTCGGAAGCCATCGGCTTGCATGCTCGGACCGCCATGTACTGCAGTCAAGCGTGGATCATGCATAATTCGGGCAGCAGGCAGTAGTGGCGATCCGCGATCGGCGTCTCGTCGGAGGAAACGATGGACTTGCGCAGCCTGGTGACCATGGCCGGCCTGCTGCTCGCCGGGATCGCCTTGGCCGCGATTCTGGCCGGTCCGAGCACCCAGGAGCTTGAAGACGTGGCCCAGCAGTGGTTCCGCGACCTGCAGCAGCGCGATTTCGACGATCTGGCGCACTACGATCTGCACGCTCCGGCCGAACGCAGCGGGCGGGACTTCGAGGCCTGGAAGCGGCGGATCGGGACTCTTCTCGACACCTACGAGCGCCAGCGGGATCAGGGCAGCTTCGAGCCGGACCCCGAGGGCCGGATGATCGCCCGGGCGGCCATGCTGGGGGCCGGCACCTACTGGGAGACGGTGGCCGTCCGCGGGGGGCGGGACGCCCCGGTGCTGCGGATCCACCTCAATTTCGGCTACGGCGAAATCTACTACGGCGATCTGCCCCGGGGAGCCACGGTGTACCTGATGGGCTGGCCCCTGGGCAAGATGTACGCGATTCGCCTGGGAACGGGGGAGGCCCGCAGGATGACGATTCTCGACCACCTGGACATGGATCTTCATTTCCGGCGGGTGCCGCCCGCCGTTGCGGGCGATTCGCGCTACAAGGTCGAGCGTCTGGAGTGGATCGAATCCAGCGCCGAGTACCGTACGGTGGAGTGGCTCTTCTGATGGGGTCCCCGCATCCGCGGGGCTGGTGGCCCGGTTTGCGGCCCCGCCTCGGGGTCGCTCTCGGTGGTGGCGCCGCCCGGGGGCTGGCTCACCTGGGCGTGCTGCAGGTCTTGGAGGAGAACGGCCTGGCTCCCGCTGCGGTGGCCGGGACCAGCATCGGGGCCCTCTTCGGCAGCCTGTGGATGGTGGAGGGCAGCGCCCGCAGCGCCGCCGATCGGGTGGCCGCCTTCGTCGCTTCCGACGACTATCGCCGGACCCGGGTGGAATTTCTCAAGCCCGCCCCGGACGAGGGGGGCTGGGCGGACTCCCTGGGCGAGGCCGTGCGAAGGGGCATCGTCCTGAGCTGGACCTACTTCAAGGAATCCTTCGTCTCCGAGGACGACTTCCGCCACAACGCCGAGGCCCTGCTCCCCGACTGCCGTATCGAGGACCTGCCCCTGCCGTTCTGCGCGGTGGCCACAGACCTGTGTTCGGGCGCGTCGGTCTTCTTTCGTCGGGGCTCGTTGCGCGAGGCCGTGCTGGCCTCGGGGGCCGTGCCGGCCCTGATGCCGCCGCGGCGGATCGGCGGGCGGCTGCTGGTGGACGGCGTCGTCAGCGAGAAGGTGCCGACCCGGGCCCTGCAGGCCATGGGAGTGGATGTGGTCGTGGGAGTGGACGTCTCCGCGGACGAGGAAGATCTGCCCGCGCCGCAGGATCTGGACTCGGGAGCCGAGATCCTCGCCCGGGCCAAGCGCATCACCGAGGCGCACCTGCGGGCTTCCCGCCTGGCCCTGTGCGACCTGGTGATCCGTCCGAAGGTCGGTTCGTTTCACTGGCTCGATTTCAGCGGTGCGATGCCGGCGGTGGAAGAGGGACGCCGGGCGATGGAAGAGGCCCTGCCGATCTTGCGGCGGATCCTGGCGCGTCGGCGCTGGTGCCCGCCCCGGCATGACGCCCGCCGGCTCGAATCGCGGGGGCTGTTCGGCCGGCCGGCCGAGGAGGTTTGAGATGGGGCGCTGGCCCGCGTCGTGGCCCGAAGAGGCCTACTTCATCGGCATCGGCGGCATTGCGATGGTTTCCCTGGCCCGGGTTCTCGCTCGCCGCGGGGTGCGCGTCAGGGGCTGTGACAACGCCCTCTACCCCCCCGCATCCCTGCTGTTGGCCGACGCCGCCATCGATTGCGCCGTTCCCCCCACGCCCGAACACCTGGGTCGGGGCGATCCCCTGGTGGTGGTGGGCAATGCGATCTCGCGGGGGCACCCGGTGCTCGAGCGGGCCCTGGAGCGGGGCCTGGCCCTGGCCTCGCTGCCGGAGGTGATCGAAAGGCTTCTGATTCCCGGACGGCGGGTCACGGCCGTGGCGGGCACCCATGGAAAGACCACCACCGCGGCCCTGCTGAGCTGGATCCATGCCTCCTGCGGTCGCGATCCCGGCTTTCTCGTCGGCGGCCTGCTGGAAAACTTCGGCGAGGGAGCGCGCCTGGGCGGGGGCGAGGATCTGATCCTGGAAGCCGACGAATACGACAGCGCCTTCTTCGACAAGGGGCCCAAGTTCCTCCACTACTGGCCCCGGATCGTGGTTCTCGGGGCGGTGGAGTTCGACCACGCGGACATCTACGCCGACCTGGAGGCGGTGGAGACGGCCTTCTCCCTCCTGTTGCGCTTGCTGCCTGCCACCGGGGTGCTGGTGGCCAACGGCGACGATGCCCGGGTGCGTCGCCTGGCCGCCGAAGCGCGCTGTCCGGTGCGCTGGTTCGGCGAGGACTCCGCGGCGGACCTGCGGGCGGTGGATCGTCGGGACCACCCGGCGGGACAGGACTTCCAGGTCTACCGCGGGTCCCGGCGCATCGCGGGTGTCCGCTTCCCCCTGCCCGGCGAGCACAATGCCCGCAACGCCCTGGCCGCCCTGCTGGCTTTCGAGGCGGCGGGCGGCGACCTGGTGGCGGGCGCCCGCGCCCTGCCCACTTTCCTGCCGCCGCGGCGGCGACTGGAAAGGCTCGGCCGCAAGGGCGGCGCCCGCTTCTACGACGACTTCGCCCACCATCCCTCCGCCGTGGCCCAGACCCTGGAAGCGCTGCGGGCGATGGGGCCCGGCCGGGTGACCGTCTGTCTCGAGCCGCGCTCGAACACGATGGTGCGTCGCCTGGTCCACGAGCCCCTCGAGCGGGCCCTGGCCCTGGCCGACCGGGTTTTCATCGCGCCGGTGGACCGCCCCGAGCGCATGGCGCCGGAAGAACGCCTGGACGTGGCGGCCCTGGCAGCCGCCCTTCGGGCGCGGGGCGTCGAGGCCGAGGCTCCCGTCTCACCCGACTCCATGGCGGCCAGGCTGCTCGAGGACCTGCAGGAAGGAGACCGTGTCGTGCTGATGTCCAACGGAGCGTTCGGCGGGCTGGCCGACAGGCTCCGGCGCTCCCTGGAGGCCGGGCCATGAGCGCGGCCGCCGGCCTGGTGGCCATCGACGGCTGCGCCTTCGATGAACTGCTCGAGGGGCTGGCCGGGGCCTTCGTCGATGGACGCCGTCGAGTCCTTCTGCGCCTGGCCGGTCGGGAAGGCTTCGAGGAGGAAGAGTTGAGACGGGAGCTGGTGGCCTTCTCCGGGCTCGAATGCCCGGCCCGCGAGCCGGATGTGGGGCTGGTGGTCTCCCGCTGCCGGGGAGCGGCCTGCGCCCTCTTCGGTGAGTGCCCCCTGGTGCGGGAAGGCCCCGGCGATCTCCACGACTGCGCCACGGGTCGGCTGGTGGCCTCCCTGGTCGAGCGCTGGCGGCGGAACGTCGATCCCTGCCCCTGTCCCGGCTTCGACGACCTGGCGTCGGCCGTCGAGAGCATGCTGGAGGGAGTCGGCATCCACGCCGCGTCGGCGCCGCCCCGGGCCCGGACCTCCCTGGCCCTGGTGGACCTGGCCCGGCAGCGGGGGAGCCTGCCGGGGCTGGCCGGGCCCTTCCTGCGCGTCGGCGAATTCGAGCAACTCGCCGCTTTCATGCCTCCGGGCGCCACCCGGGACCATCCCGGCTTGGCGCCCGTGGAGGCCTGGCTGAGGCGGGTCGCTTCGGAAGAAGCCGCCGTGGTCGAACTGTAGAATGGCGCGGCCGCCCGCGACCGGCGGGCCGGGAAACATGGAGTGCGGGGATGACCAGGGCTTTGGGCAGCGCCTGGAAGGCGCGGGCCGGCGAGAGCTGGGAGAAGGCGCGATCGCGGCGGCTGCGGGTCGCCGAGACCTTCGTCTCGCTCCAGGGGGAGGGCAGCCGGGTGGGCCGCCCCACGGCTTTCGTGCGCCTCACCGGTTGCGCCCTGCGCTGTCGATGGTGTGACAGTGCCTTCGCCTTTTACCAGGGTCGCTGGCGCGGGCTCGACGAGCTGGAAGCCGAGATCCTCGCCAGCCGGGTCGGCAGGGTCTGCATGACCGGCGGTGAACCCCTGCTCCAGCCGTCGGTGATCCCCCTGGTGCGGCGCCTGGCCCGGGACCACGGTCTCGATGTGGTGCTCGAGACCGGCGGAGACCAGGACATCTCGGTGGTGCCGGAGGAAGCGGCGGTGGTCATGGACATCAAGCTGCCCGGTTCCGGCATGGCCGGCACTTTCGACGAGGCCAACCTGGGTCGCTTGCGGGTGCGGGACGAGGTCCGCCTGGTGGTGGCCGATCGGCGGGACTACCTGGTGGCCCGGGACTACGTGGCCCGGCTGCGGCGGACTTTTACCGGCGAGATCCTGCTGGGTGCGGTCTGGGACGAGCTGGAGCCCGGGACGCTGGCCCGGTGGGCGCTGGACGACGGGCTGGACGTGCGCCTGCAGGTGCAGCTCCACAAGATCCTCTGGCCCGGGGCCGAGAAAGGGGTCTGAGGAGTGACGGGTGGAACGGTGCAGGGCGGGCTGGCCGTCGTGCTGGTCTCCGGTGGGCTGGACTCCTGCGTGACGGCGGCCGTCGCGGCCCGGGAGCATCGCCTGGCGCTGCTCCACGCCACCTACGGCCAGAAGACCGCCACCCGGGAGCGCCGGGCCTTCGAGGCGCTGGCCGACCACTTCGGCGTCAGCGCCGACCGGCGGCGGGTGCTCGATCTGGGCTTTCTCGGGGCGCTGGGCGGTTCGGCGCTCACCGACGAGGCGATGGCCGTTCCGCGGGGCGCACCGGGGGAGGGCATACCGGTGACCTACGTCCCTTTTCGCAATGCGCACCTGCTGGCCGCGGCGGTGTCCTGGGCCGAGGTGCTGGGTGCGGGCTCGGTGTGGATCGGCGCGGTGGAGGAAGACAGTTCCGGTTACCCCGATACCCGGCGCGCTTTTCTCGACGCCTTCGAGAAGGCCGTACAACTCGGAACGGCCTGCGGGCAAGGCCTGGTGATTCGCTCGCCCCTGGTAGAGCTGAGCAAGGCGCAGATCGTGCGCCGGGGCCTGGAACTGGGAGCGCCGCTGGAGCTGACCTGGTCCTGCTACGTCTCGGAGGACCTGGCCTGCGGCGAGTGCGAGTCCTGCTGGCTGCGGCTGAAGGGTTTCGCCGAGGCCGGTGTGTCCGACCCGCTCGCCTACCGCCACGGACCCGGCGGCGCGGGGAAGTGATTTCCGTGCGCGTGGGCGACTTCGATTATCACCTTCCCGTGGGGCAGATCGCGCAGCAGGCGGCGACCCCGCGCCATGCGGCGCGGATGCTCGTGCTCGAGCGTGGCGCAGACTGTCCGCCGCGGCACCGCAAGGTCGCCGATCTGCCGGGTGAACTGAGTGCCGGTGATCTTCTGGTGGTCAACAACACCCGGGTCGTGCCGGCCCGGTTGCTGGCCCGCAAGCCCAGCGGAGGTCGGGTCGAGGTCTTCCTCCTCGAAGCTCTCGATGCCGGGCGACGTCACTGGCGGGCCCTGCTGGGTGCCTCGCGGCGGCCGGTCGAGGGGAGCCGGGTCCGGGTCGCGGAAGACTTCGAGGTGGAAATCGTCTCGTACCTGGACGGAGTCGTGGAGGTGCGCCTGGTGGGGGATGCGGCGCCCGACGCACTGATCGATCGTCACGGCCGCCCGCCGCTGCCGCCCTACATTCGACGGGCCCCGGACGACCCCCGCCTGGAGGACGACCGCCGGCGCTACCAGACCGTCTTCGCCCGCCGCGCGGGCGCGGTGGCGGCGCCCACCGCGGGGCTGCACTTCAGCGGGGAGTTGCTCGCCGATCTGCGCCGCCGGGGTGTCGAGGTGGCGGAGATCACCCTGCACGTGGGCGAGGGGACCTTCCGGCCGCTCGAGGTCGACCGCCTCGACCAGATCCAGCTGCACGCCGAGCGATACGAGGTGCCGGCGGAGACCAGCCGGGCGATCGCCGCCGCCCGCCGGCGGGGGGGGCGGGTGGTGGCGGTGGGCACCACGGTCGTCAGGGCCCTCGAATCCCGGGCCCCCGTCGGGGAGGGCGTGCCGGGACCCGGGGGCGCGCAGACCCGGCTGTTCATCGCGCCGGGCTTCGCCTTCCGCTATGTCGACGCCCTCCTGACGAACTTCCACCTGCCCCGTTCCAGCCTGCTGATGCTCGTCGCCGCTTTCGCCGGTCGTGAGCGGGTGCTCACCGCCTACCGCCTGGCGGTGGACGCGGGGTACCGTTTCTATTCCTACGGCGATGCCATGCTGGTGCTGTGACCGATGCCTGATACCGCTCCTCTCACCTTCGAGTCTCTGGCGACCGACGGGCATGCCCGTACCGGGCGCCTGCACACCCGCCGCGGGACGGTGCAGACTCCCGTCTTCATGCCCGTGGGAACGGCGGGTTCGGTCAAGGGGCTCTTCCCCTGGCAGGTGGAAGAGTTGGGCGCGGAGATCATCCTGGCCAACACCTATCACCTGCATCTGCGACCCGGGGAACAGACCGTCGGTCGTCTGGGCGGACTGCATCGCCTGGCCGGTTGGAGGCGGCCGATTCTCACCGACTCGGGGGGCTACCAGGTCTTCTCCCACGGCGAGCGATGCCGCCTCGATGACGACGGTGTGACCTTCCGGGACCACATCGAGGGCAGCGAACGCCGGCTGACCCCCGAGCGCTCGATCGAGATCCAGCAAGCTCTCGGTGCAGACATCATGATGGCCCTCGACGACTGTACCGGGCAGCCCACCGACCGGGACGCCGCGGCGGCGGCCCTCCGCCGGACCTCGCTCTGGTTGCCGCGGAACAAGGCGGCCCGCACGGATGCCACCGCGGCGCTCTTCGGCATCGTCCAGGGAGGCGTCTTCGAGGACCTGCGGCGGGAGAGCCTGGAGCGCACCGTGGCCGAGGGCTTCGACGGTTACGCGTTGGGGGGCGTGAGCGTGGGGGAGGGCAGGGAGGAAGTGCAGCGGATCGTCGCCCTGATGGGCCCCCGGCTGCCTCGGACGGCCCCGCGCTACCTGATGGGCATGGGCCGCCCGCAGGACATTCTCGACGCGGTGGCCGCGGGTTTCGACATGTTCGACTGCGTCATACCGACTCGCCACGGGCGCAATGCCCAGGTTTTCACCCGCCGCGGCATCCTCAACATGCGCAACGCGCGGCACAGGGAAGACCCGCGGCCGATCGACGACTCCTGCACCTGCCGGGTTTGCCGGAACTTCTCGCGGGCCTACCTGCGGCATCTCTACGTGGCGGGGGAGATGCTCGGCCCCCTCGCCGGGACCTGGCATAATTTGCATTTTTATCTCGAGTTGATGGCGGAAATCCGCGAGGCGATCGCCGCCGGGACTTTCTCGGATCTGCGCGCACGACGCTTGCGGTGGATCGCCGAGGGAGAGCCCGCGTGAAAGCTCTGCCCCGGCCCTCCGGCGACGTGGTGCTCGTCGCCGACGTGCACATCGGCCCGGACGACCCGGGACTGGACGACTTCCTGGCTTTCCTGCGGGAGCGGGCGGAGGACACGGGCGTCCTCGTGTTGCTGGGGGACATCTTCACGCTCTGGCTGGGACGGCCCAAGTTCACGGCAAGCCATCACCACGCGGTGCTCGACGTTTGTCGGGAGCTGCGATCGGAGGGGGTCGAGGTGGTCTTCGTCGAGGGCAACCGGGAGTTTTCCGTCGGCGCCTGGGAAGGGGACGCCTTCGACCGGGTCTCCGACCGCCATGCGGTGGAGTGCTGGGCGGACCGGCGCTGGTACCTGGCTCACGGGGATCTGCTCGACCGGCGGGACCGGGCCAACCGGCTGTTCCGGGCGGTGGTCCGTTCGGCTCCGGTGCAGGGGGCCTTCGGCCTGCTCACGCCCCGCGCCGGAGCCCGCCTGGCCGCGCGCATCGAACGCTCGTTGCGTCACCGCAACCTGGCCCACAAGACTTCGATTCCTCCCGAACGTTTCGCCGGCTATGCCCGCTGGTTGGCACGCCAGGGCTTCGACGCGGGAGTCATCGGTCACCTCCACGTGGAGATGGCGCACCAGCTGGTGGGGGACGACGGTCGGGTCCGCTGGCTCTACGTGCTGCCCGACTGGCGTTCGGGACACCGCTATCTGCGTATCCCGCCCACGGCCGAGCCCCGCTTCGAGGCCTGGCGCGACGCGCCACCGCCGGCCCCCGCCGTGGTGGAGGTGCGGCGCCTGGAGGGGGGACGGGTGGCGCTGACCCTCGACGGGCCCACGGGCTGCGGGGAGGGTGAGCGGATCGTGGTGGATTCGGGCCACGGTCCCGGCGGCCGCGCGGGGCGGGTTTGCGCGAGCGAGGCGGAGTCCCGGCGACTCGTGGTGGAACTCGAGCCCGGCCCTCCCTTGCAGGTGGGCGACCGCCTGCTGCGCCCCGGGGCGGGCGGGTAGGCCCGCCGGGGCCGGTTCATGCTAACCTTTTTGTTCGCCCGCTCGGCTTTCCGTCAAGGAGATGCGATCGTGTCCAGAAAGCTTTCCGCAGCGCTGGTCCTGTCCGTTTTTGCAGCCCTCCTGCTGGCCGTTTCCTGCGGTGGCAGTGGTCCCCAGGAGCCCGAGTCCGTCGTCGAGGCGCGGAAGCTGCTCGACGATGCCTGGACGACCCTCGGTCCCTCCGGCAAGGAACTGGTCCTGCGTTCCCTGGTCCAGGCTCCCGACCTGCCCTTCGCGGTGGGCAAGGAGGAAGCCGTGTTCGATTTCGGCTCGGACCAGCAGCGCCTCGACCTGGTGCGGGTGCTGGCGGAGTGGGATACCGAGCGCGTGATTCCCGTCTTCAAGAAGCTGCTCGAGGACAAGTCCGAGCTGATTCAGATTTTCGCCGCCCGGGTGCTGGCCGAGCGCGGAGACGGGAGCGGCCGGCAGATCCTGGCCGATCACGTACGTGCCGCGGATGGCGCCCTGCATCCGGAAAACTGCGGGCTGCTGGCGAAGCTGGGGGACGACGTCTGTTTCGAGCCGGCCAGGAAAGAGCTCACGAGCAAGGACGCGACGCGGAGTGCCGCGGCGGCGGCCACCCTCGGCGAGATCGGGGGTCCGGAGGCGGCGCGGGTGTTGCGCGGCCGGCTGGCCAAGCTTCACGGCGATCGGCGGACGCCGGCGATCACGGCCCTGAGCCTGATCAGCGAGGAGCCCGACGACGTACCCCTCGTGTTGAGTTTCTTCCGTTACAAAGAGAACGTTCTGGCTGTGATCGACGCCCTCGGTGAGATGGGCGGCGAGAAGGCCGTCGCCAAGCTGCGCAAAACGCTCGCGGTGAAGGATCCGCTGGCCAGTGCCCATGCGGCGGCGGCCCTGGTGCGGCTGGGTCAGATCGACGACGAGGTCAAGGCGGCGATCACCGCCGCGGCCGGCAGTTCGAGCGTCAGGATCCGCTACGACGTGGTGAGCCTGTTGGCCCTCGCACCGCCTTCGCCGGAGGTGGCCGGGCTGATCGCTCTCTTCCTGCGGGACGAAGAGCCCAAGGTGGTGCTCCAGGCCCTGCGCGGACTCGAGCCCCAGGTCACCGAGGCCCAGTGGGAGGACGTGCTGGCGGCGTGGGAAAACACCAAGACAGCGACGGAAGGCGCCGGCTACGAGGCGTCGATGGCGGCCATCGCCGTCATCGGTCGCAGTCCCGGCACCGCGCCCGACGAGTTCCTGCCCACGCTCTTCGAGATGGACTGGAACCACGTGGTCCAGGCCACCGTGGCCCTCGTCGCCCGCTACGAGCGTCGGCACCCGGCGGCCGCGTAACGACGCGCAAGGCGTTCAGAGGCGGTGGTCGGGCCAGCCCCGGGCGGAAGCCGAGGCGATGGCCCGGATCACGGGGTCCGGCGCGGGGGGCAGGCCGCGGGACCGGGCGCGGGCGGCGGTCCGGCGCGCCAGGGCGGCGGGGGTGGCCCAGGCGGCCGGGCGGCCGCGCAGCAGCGCGGCGACCCAGCGAAGCGCCGTCCAGCCGGCCGCTGCGGCCGGTTCCAGGTGGGCCCAGCTGACCAGCAGGCGATTGCGCTCGTAGATCCGGCGAACCTGCTGCGTCGTGAAGTGGGAGCCGATGGTTCGGGCATGGTCGTGGAGAGCCCGGGCATCGCCGATCTGCACCGAGGCCAGTCCCCGGCGCCAGGCCCGTAGCCCCAGTTCCGCGTCTTCCCAGTAGAAAGGGCCCAGGGCTTCCCAGAAGCCGCCCAGCTCGAGGAAGGTCTGCCGGCGGCAGACCATCGCCCCACCGCAGGGGTAGGCGACGGGCTGGCTCTCGCCGGCGGCCGGGGGCGGGTCGTCACTCTGCAGGACATCGAGCAGGCCCCGGCGCAGGCGCAGGCGGGTGCCGGATTCCACCCGGCCGGTGGCCTGGTTGTCGATCACCGGGGTGGCGGCGAAGAGCTCGGCGTCGTTCTCCACCGCCGCGGCGAGGACTTCGAGACAGTCCGCGTCGAGGTGCATGTCCGAGTTGACGAAGGCCAGCAGACGCCCCCGGGCCGCCCGCGCCCCCGCATTGCAGGTGGCGGCGAAGCCGCGATGCCGGTCCAGGGGGAGCCAGCGGGCGGGAGGGCCCACCCCGGTGACCACCTGCTCGCTGCGGTCGCCGGGAAGCGTCGTGGCGTCGTCCACCACCAGCACTTCGGCACCGCCGGCCAGCTTCCGGGCCTGGCGGGCCAGTCCCGGCAGCCCCCGGGAGAGGAGCCGGCCCCCGTTCCAGGTGGGGACGATGACACTCACTCGCGGGGGCGCGCTCACGGGCGACTCCACCGGGCCAGGGCATGGGCAGGGGGCTCGGCGGCGGCGATCTGATCGTTCAGCACCGCCGCGCTCCCGCCGGGGTGCGGGTTCTCGAGCCACGAGGCGAGTTGCTCGAGGCTGCGGGCCACCGGCAGCCCTTTCTGTTCGAATTCCGGATAGGGGGCCGGCCGCCCCGGCGGATGCCAGACCAGGAAGGCGCGTCCGGCGGCGAGCATCTCCAGCCCCAAGGTGTCGCCTTCGCCCAGGTAGGCCTCCGTGGCGGCCGCCAGGCGCGCCGTGTCGGTGTCGGCGGGCACCATGATCGCTCCATGGCTGCGGCAGATGCCCCGCGCCTGCTCCAGCCGCGCGGCCCCATCGACCCGGCGCAGGCGTGGGTGAGGTTTGACCACCAGGCCCCAGGACGGGCAACGGGACACCGTCGCCGCGAT
Source organism: Acidobacteriota bacterium (assembly GCA_030949985.1). Lineage (NCBI taxonomy): Bacteria > Pseudomonadati > Acidobacteriota > Acidobacteriota bacterium. The sequence continues at coordinate 64,451 of JAUZRX010000049.1, read as the reverse complement.
GGCCTCCAGCCCCAGCAGAGGGTCGTCCTCTTCGGCGGCGATGCAATGGGGAGCGCTGTTCTGCAGGCCCGTCAGCAGCCAGCGGCGATCCTCGCTCAGCTGCAGCCGGCGGCGCTCGGCCGCGGCGTCGAGGTGGCGCACCCGCTGCAGCCAGCGCTCCAGGTAGGGATCGCCCACTTCGGCGATGTGCTCTTCGTCGAAACCCTGGGCGATGAACCAGCGACGCCCGGCCGGGCCCCAGGCCAGCACCGGGCCCGCAGGCAGCAGGCCTCCCTGGCCGAGGAAGGACATGGCCCCGTCCTGGCTGGTGACGTAGGCGACGCCCTCGGCCCGGCAGGCGTAGGCCAGGGCTCGCAGGTCGCCGGCCCAGGGAGGCGGTCCCAGAACCAGGGAGGGCCGGTTTTCCCGCAACAGGCGTCGCCAGGTGCGGTGGTCGGCGACGAAACGCGCCAGGTCCGGCGGGGTCCGTCGCAGCCAGGCCTCGAGGCAGCGGCCCGCCGGCAGGGTTCGGGGCCAGGGAGATGGCATCGCGAAGGGATGGGTCGCCAGGCGCTGGAGGCCGCGCTCCCACGCCGCCGCAAGATCGGCGAGGGTGGCCGGATCGGGAGCGTCGATGCCGGGCAGGTAGCGGTTCTCCTCGCCGGGAAACCAGCGGTGAAGAGCCAGCCCTCCCGCTTCCAGCTCTTGGCATAGAGCCTGGCCGCGGGTGGTGACCATGGCCCAGACGCCTCCCTCAGCGGAAGGGGCCGCCCCGGCCGGCTGGGGCCCGGGCGCCGAGCGGCCGCGCCCCTGCCGCAGAGCGGCGACGAGACGCCGGGAAACAGGCGGCCGGTCGTCACCCAGCGACAGCTCGAAAAGGCCCTCCGTCTGCTGCCGGACCAGTTCCACGGCCACGTCCAGGCCCGGCCAACTGCGGGCGGCGAGGATCCGGCCCCGAAAGCCGGTGATCGCCACGACCCGCTCGAACAACAGCAGGGTCTTGAGGCTGCCCAGCAGCCGCACCAACTCGGCACCGACCAGGGCCTCCACCGCCTCGCGGTCCTCGCCGCAGGCGCCGATCCACGCGCGCAATCCCGCCACCGCGGCCCGGGAGAGGGCGTCGAGGGCCGCCGGGTCGGCCACTTCCTCCCGGTGGATCACCCGGACCCCCGGGGGGGCATCCGGCGCGGCGCGGCCCGGGGCCAGCAGCAGGTCTCCCGGGCGGGCCCGGCGGACCAGGGTGCCTCCCGAGCGGCGGGGCAGCAGCAGGCGGCTCATCTCGCCCCGTCCTCCCGCCCGGCCTCGGCGGCGAGGGTGCTCCACTCCACCATCGCTCCCTGCCCGCGCACGATCAGCCGCCGCGTGGCGTCGGGGCCGAGCTGGAAGAGAGCGTCGAGTAACGAGAGATAGGGCACGAAGCCCGTCACCCCGCGTTGGGGGTAGGGTCGCGGCTGGAAATCCTGGAAGAGGGTCGTCACCCCCGCGAGGGGAAAGACGCCGTCCTCGAGCATGTAGCCGGCCGAACCGCGGGCGGCGAGGTAGGTGCGGGCACCGGTCGCTTCGAGCAGGGAGGCGATGCGGGCCGAACGCCGGCCGCCGCCTCCCAGTTCCGAGGAGCGCGCGACGGGGGTGTCGATGCCCAACAGGCGGGCGCAGTGGACGATCAGCGCCTCGTTCATCGCCGCCAGGTGGGGCCAGGGTTCTTCGATCCATGTCTCGATCCAGCGGAAAAGGGAATCGAAGAAAGGAGCCGTGGCGTAGGCGTGCCGGATCGACTCGAGCATCTTGCGTCGGGTGGCGGCGTCGGGAGTGGCCCGCACCTGGTCGAGGGCGGGGCGGCCGGCGCCTGTGTGCTCCACCGGGAGGGTGAGCCAGCCCCAGCGCCCACCGCCCTTGAGCAGGCGGTTGCGCTGGTGATAGGAGCGACGGGAGAACTGGAAGTCGTCGAGGAAGACGAAGAGATCGGCCTGGGCCATCAGGGCGAAGTAGCCCTGCCAGGGGAGGAAGGTGGGCTGCATCATCGCCACCCGGGGGCGGGGCGCGGTGGCCAGGGGCGGGGCCAGGCAGGTTCCCAGGGGCAGCCGGGCGCCTCCCCAGCGGATCAGCCGCAGGGCGCTGCGGCTCCCGGCGCTCACCAGGGGATGCTCACCGGCTTCGAGCACCATCCCCGGTGTAGCCGGCTCGTCCAGCGGTTCGGCGTGGGCTTCGTGGATGACCACATCGTTCCCGGGGGCGATCGGTGCGCGCACCCACCCGCGCCAGCCCAGGGCGCGCACCCGGCGCTCGATGCTTTCAGCGTGGTGGTCCCAGTCGATCTTCCCCGCGGCCGGCTTCAGCGGCGGACGAGCCGGTGCGGCGGCGGCCTGCTCAATGCGGGGCCAGTTCTCGTAGGGTTCGGCGAGCTGCTGTTCGAGCAGGTCGGCCGCGGTGCGGTGGAAGCGCTCGTAGACCTGTTCGTAGGTGTCGTGCTCGCCGATGGCAAAGCGCCGACGGGCGACGATGGGGCCGGTGTCCACCCCCTCGCTCATCCAGTGCAGGCTGGCGCCGGCCTGGCGGCGGCCGTCGAGAATCTGCTCCTCGAGGGGGCAACCGCCACGGTACTCGGGAAGCCACGAGCCGTGGACGTTGAGCACGCCGAGCCGGGGTGCGTCGAGGATCCAGCGCGGGAGGATCTGGCCGAAGGCGCCCACCACCACCAGGTCCACTCCGGCGTCCAGCCACGCCCGCAGCTTTTTCGAAGTCCTGATGCCGCGGGCATCCCAGGTCGCCAGCCCCAGGCGCTCGCAGGCTTGCTTCATGGCCGCCGTGCGCGACCGCTGGGGCTCGATGCCGGCGGCCAGCAGCTCCGTGCGCGGGTTGCGGGCGAGCACCTCGGCCACCCTCCAGAGGTAGCCGAGGAACAGGCAGCGCCAGGGCGGCTGAGCGGCCGGCTGGTTCACGCCAGGTCTTCCTCCGTGATGGGGGACTCGGCGGGCAGGTCCCGGGCGGCGCGGGCGGTCAGCACGCGTTCGAGATGCTCCGGCTCGAGGCCCGGGTCGAGCACACCGCGCCGCAGCGCGGCCACGTTGTCCGGGGTGAAGGACTCGCCGGCGCGCACCGGCCGGGTGGTGAACAGGCAGCGCCGGCTGAACGAGCGCAGTTCGTGCTCGACTTCCAGCACCTCCTTACGGCCGTCGCCCAGCGCGGCTTCCACTTCGCGTACCCGGCGGACCAGCAGGGCCAACTCGTCGGGCTCGACGGCGAAGGCGTGGTCGGGTCCGGGCAGGCGGTTTGAAAGCGTGAAGTGCTTTTCGATGATCGAGGCGCCGAGGGCCACGGCTGTCATCGGGCCCAACACCGGGTCGCGGCTGTGGTCGGACAGGCCCGTGGGTTGAGCGAATGTCTCGCGCAGAGTGACCAGGGCACGGACGTTGAGAGCCTCGATGGGAGTGGGGTAACGCGCCGTGCACTGGAGCAGGGCCAGCTCGGTGTTGCCGGTGGCCAGAAAGGCCTGCACCGAGCGGCGCACCTCGTCGAGGCGGGCGGTGCCCGTGGAGAGGATCACCGGTTTGCCCTTGGCGGCCACGTGGCGCAGCAGGGGCAGGTGGGTCATCTCGTAGGAGGCGATCTTGAACAATTCCACGTACGGGTCCAGCAGGTCCGCCGCGCCCTCGTCGAAGACCGCTCCGAAGAAGACCAGCCCCTTGTCCCGGGCGTGGGCCGACAGTTCACCGAGCCACTCGGGAGGTAATTCCATTTCTTCGATGATCTCGTAGATCGAACGGGGCAGGCCGAGGTATTCGCTGCGTCCCGCGCTGCGGGGATAGAGTCGCGCTGCGGTGAAGAGCTGGAACTTCACCGCGTCGGCCCGGGCTTCGGCGGCGGCATCGATCAGGGCATGGGCCTGGGCCAGGTTGCCGTTGTGATTCGAGCCGGCCTCGGCGACGATGAAGCAGGGGTGGCCGGGACCGATCTTCCGGCCGGCCACGTCGAGGATCTTCATGGGCGGGTCTCCTGCTGCCGGGTGGCTGCGAGCAGCTTGCGGGCCGCCCGCTCGGCGCCGCGGCCGTCGACGATTTCCGCGGCGCGAGCGGCCAGCGCTTCTCTTTTCGCCGGGTGGTCGATCAGGGAACGGATCGTCCGGCCCAGGGCCGGGGGATCGGCCTGTTTCCACCAGCCGGCGAGCACGGCGGCGCCGGCCGTGGCGAAGGCCTGGGCGTCGGCCACCTGGTTGTCGGCCAGGATGCCCAGCACCATCGGGCAACCGCAGCGGGCCGCCTCGAAGCGCACCCCTCCGGCGGCCAACAGGGCCAGGTCGGCGGTGAGCAGTTCGTCCACCAGGCTGGGGCGGGGCTCGAGCCAGTGAATTTCCATCCCGGAGGTGGGAGGCGGGGCCTGGGGGCTGACACGGTCATGGGGGTTGCCGATCACCCGCACCTCGATCGCCGACCCGCTGGCGGCCAGCGCGCGGGTCAGGCGGGGGACGAGGGCGGCGGTGGCCGAACCGCCCAGGCAAACCAGCACCCGCGGCCGGCCGCCCGCCGGGCCTCGGGGCCCGGGCCGGCGGAATTCTTTCCGCAACAGGGCATAGCGCGGGCCGATCAGGCGCAGGGGAGTCGCATCATAGCGGCCGGGGTCGGCCGAGAGGTTGGGATCGATGACCACGTCGGCGCCCAGGTTCTCACCGTGGTCGCAGATCATCGTCACCAGCGTCCCCCTGGCGGCCAACGGTTCGATCGCCTCGGCGCCGAAGGCGTAACCGTCGAGCACCACCGCCCGGGGCACCGTGCCGACGGCTTCGACGAGGAGTTGGGTGCTGACCCGGCCGGGGGCCAGGCCCGGGACTTCCAGCAGTTCCACGTCGCGATCGGCGATCATGCGCCGCCAGGCATCCGGCAGCGGAGGGGTGAGCAGCAGGGCCCGGGCGCCGCAGCCCACCAGCCCTTCACCCAGGGCCAGACTGCGGACCAGATGCCCCGCGCCGATATGCTCTCCGGCATCGCAGCGCAGCACCACCGGGGCGGTCATGGGGCGGCTCCCTTCTGGCGCACGTGGGCGTTGATGCGGAGCAGTTCCGGTCGGCGCTCGAGGAGTTCGAGGATGCGGCGCCAGCCGAAGGGCTTGCCCGAAGGCCGGTCCAGGGCCTGGTAGACCTCCCTGACGAAAGCCAGGTCTTCGGGGGTGTCGACCGTCCAGCGCAGGCGGGAATGATCCTCCGCGCTCTCCAGGCCGCGGATGACGTAGCCCTCGGGGCGGGCGTAGATCGGGGCGGTGACGTGCTCGCGCAGGGTGGGATCGGTGCACGCCGAGGCGGCCCTTTCGAGGGCGGCGCGGGCGATCACCTCCGTGTCCAGGCCCCGCGGCCAGCGGCGCGGCCGGGTGTTGCAGGCCAGGTCGGCACGGCCGGGCCGGCGGAAAAAAAGCGCGACGGTGCGGTCCACCAGCTCCGGGTCGATCAGGGGGCAGTCGCTGGTGACGCGCACGATGGGGTCGGCGTCCGTGGCGGCGGCGGCCAGCAGGTAGCGGCCGAGGACGTCGTCTTCGCTGCCGCGGCAGACCTCGACGCCGGCCCGCCGGGCGACGGCGGCCAGCGGTTCGTTGTCCGGGGTGTCGGGGATGGCGACGGCCAGGGCGTCCAGGCGCCGGCAGCGGGCCAGGCGTTCGAGCACCCGTGCGAGCATCGGCCGTGCCCCGATGGGCTCGAGGGCCTTGCCCGGCAGCCGGGTCGAGCCCATCCGGGCCTGGACGATGGCGACGGTGCGGCTCAAGAGCCCCCTCCGGCGGTTTCGGCGGTGTCGAGAGCATGGATCAGGGCGTCGCAGACCCGCCCCACCTGGGCATCGGTGAGATCCGGGTAGAGGGGCAGGGAGAGGGTGCCCGCCGCATGACGCGCGGCTACGGGGCAGGACTCCGGGGTATGCCCCAGCCGGCGATAGTAGGGATGGGAGGAAACCAGTGGGTAGTGCACCTGGGCGCCGATGCGCCGGGCCCGGAGGAGGTCGTAGACCCTGTCGCGGTGGGGGACCCGCACGGCCAGCAGGTGCCATGCCGAGCGGGCCTCGGGGACCTCGGCCTGGAGGCGGATGCGCCGGTCGCCTTCGAGGCGCTCCCGGTAGAGGGCGGCGAGGCGGCGACGGCGCTCGACGAAGCCCGGCAGGCGGGAGAGTTGCACCCGGCCCAGGGCGCACTGGATGTCCGTGACGCGGTAGTTGAAGCCCAGGTGCTGCATCTCGTGGTACCAGCCGGGTCCGCGGCGCTCGAGGTGGGCGGGATCGCGGACGATGCCGTGGTGGCGCAGCTCGCGTACCCGGCGCGCCACGTCCTCGCGGCCGGTGAGCACCGCGCCACCCTCACCGGTGGTGATGGGCTTGACCGGGTGGAAGGAGAGCACCGTGGCGTCGGCCGGAGAGTCACCCACCTCCCGCCAGCGTCCCCGGCCGTCGCGCCAGCGGGCGCCGAGGGCGTGGCAGGCGTCCTCGATCACCCACCAGCCCCGCTGGTGGGCCAGGTCGACCAGGCGTTCGGCGTCTGCCGGCAGGCCCGCGAAGTGTACCGGCAGCAGGCCCCGCACCTTCTCGCCCGCGGCCTCGGCAACGGTGGTGACCGCCTCGGGATCGAGGGTCCAGGTGTCGTCCCGGATGTCGGCGAAAAGGGGTCGTGCGCGGCAGTAGAGTACGGCGTTGGAGGTGGCGGCGAAGGTCAGCGGAGTGGTGATCGCGGCGTCGCCCTCGCCGAGACCCAGGGCCAGGCAGGCCAGGTGCAGGGCGGCGGTGCCGCTGGAGACGGCCACGGCGTGGCGGGCACCGGTCAGGTCGCAAAGGGCCTTTTCGAAGGCCTCGATCTCGGGTCCCTGGGTCAGCCAGTCGCTCCGCAGGACCCGTGTGACCGCCCGGATTTCCTCCTCGCCCAGACTCTGCCGGCCGTAGGGCAGGAACTCGATTTCATCGCGCATGTTTCACGAACTCACTCGAGGCCATCGGCGATCTCCCGCAGTTCCTCCTCGCTCAGCCAGCGGTCGTTGGTGTCGGAGGAGTAGGAAAAGCCCTCCGGGCAGGGCTTACCGCCCCGGCCGAGCAGGTCCTTCTCGGCCTGCCACCAGGGGAAGAGGGGCTGAATGACGAAGTGGTCGTCGAATTCGAGGGTCGCGCGGGCGTCATCGACGGGCACCATGGTCTCGTGGAGCTTCTCCCCGGGGCGGATGCCGGTGATCTCCCAGCGGCATTCCGGGGCCAGGGCCCGGGCCAGGTCGGTGATCCGCATCGACGGCAGCTTGGGCACGAACAGCTCGCCGCCCCGCATGGTCTCCAGGCAGTTCAGCACGAAGGCGACGCCTTCGGAAAGGGTGATCCAGAAGCGCGTCATGCGCTCGTCGGTGATGGGCAGCACGCCGGTTTTCTTGCGGGCGAGGAAGAAGGGGATCACCGAGCCCCGGGAGCCCACCACGTTACCGTAGCGCACCACGGAAAAACGCGGGGCGCCGCCGCCGGCGTAGGAATTGGCGGCGATGATCAGCTTGTCCTGGCAGAGCTTGCTCGCCCCGTAGAGGTTGATCGGGTTGGCGGCCTTGTCGGTGGACAGGGCGATGACCCGCTCGACACCGCAGTCGAGGGCCGCGTCGACCACGTTGGCGGCTCCCAGCACGTTGGTCTTGATCACCTCGAAGGGGTTGTATTCGGCGGCGGGCACCTGCTTGAGGGCGGCGGCGTGGATCACCACGTCGACCCCCTTCAAGGCCCGGCGCAGGCGGCCCGGATCCCGCACGTCGCCGAGGAAGAAGCGCAGGCGCGGGTCGCTCAACTCCTGCTGCATCTCGTACTGCTTGAGTTCGTCCCGGCTGAAGATGATCACCTTGGCCGGGTCGTGCTCTTCGAGCAGGGTCCGCGAGCAGCGCCGTCCGAAGGAACCGGTGCCGCCCGTGATGAGGACCGTCTTGCCGTTCAGCGACATGCCACACTCCTCTCCCGGCCTGGAAAGGCCAGGCACAGCGAGAACAAGAAGACTCTGGCGAGATATTCTGGTCCGCCACGGGAAAAGGCAACTGCGGGTGAACAGCCCCGGGTGCCGGAAGTCGTGGACAATGGGCTCGGGGAGGCTACCTTGGCCGGGATGGAGATTTACACGGACCTCGCCGCGGGCAGCCGCCTGCTCCGCTCGCCGGTCAGCGGCCGGCCCCTCGAACTGCGGCCCCTGGCGGCCGGGGGCGTGCTGGTCGAGCCCGGCCGACGCTGGCCCGTGGTGGCGGGCATCGCCTGCCTGCGGGAGACGCCGGGGGGCGAGCGGGTCCTCGCCGCGCTCGAGGCCGGTGACGAAGGGCTGGCGGCGGCTGTGCTGGCGGCGGAGGCGCTGGGGAGCCGGGTGGACCGGGTGCGGGAGAGGCTCGGACGCTGGCTGCTGCGACGGCCGCCGGGACATTCCCCGGCGGTGGAACGCAGCCGGCGGCGGCTGGCGGCGGGACGCGAGGGGGGCTTTGCCGGTGTGGTGAAACAGTTGTTCGGTCGGCCGCCGTGGCCGGTGCCGGCGACGGCGGAGTACTTCCTGCGGCGGCGGGCGGATCCGTCTTTCGCGGCGGCGGAAGCGCTGGCGGGCGCCATGCTGGCGGACTCGACCCCGGTGCTGGATGTGGGTTGCGGGGCGGGGCACCTGCTGTGCTCCCTGGCCGGGTGGGATCCCCGGGGCCGGTGCCTGCTGGTGGGGTTGGACGAGTTGTTTCCCGCGTTGCTGGCGGCCCGGGAGCTGCTGGGGCCCCGGGGCCTGTTGGTGTGGGGCGAGGCGGGATGCCTGCCCCTGGCCTCGGATGCCTTCGGGGGGCTGGCCTCGGTGGATGCCGTATTCGACTTCCCCAGAATGGCCTCGGCGGTGGCGGAGATGGAGCGGGTGCGGGCTTCCGGCGCTCCGGTGCTGCTCGCGCACCTGCACAACCGGCTGCGAGGACATCTCTACGAGGGGCGGACGCCCCTGAGCCCGGGGGAGTGGCTGGAGTTGCTGGAGCCTCTGGAGCCCGTGGCCCTGCTCGACGAGCGGGTGGTGCTGGGCTCGCTGCTGGGGGAAGGGGCGTGGCGACTGGATCCGAGCCGGGATGTGGAAGCGCTCGAGCCGGCCGCCGACCTGGTGGCGGTGGCGGGGGTGGAGCGGATCGCGGCGTCCGCGCCCCCGCGGCCCGCGAAGGTGGGGGCGTGGCGGCTCAACCCGGCGTATCGCGTGAAGGACGGGGAGGGCGCCGCCGGCGATGCGCTTCTGTTCCGCGGCCCCCAGCGCTACATCTCCGAGAAAGAGGAGGCCGGTGGGGTGGAAGGCTTCCTGCCCCGGGAGGTGGCGATCCCGGCGGCGGCCCTGGCCGCCCTGCCCGCGGTGGAACTGCCCGCCGCCGTTCCGCCAGCTCTCGTCGCCGCACGGGTGGTGCTGCCCCTGCCCCCGGGCCTCGGCGGCGATGAGCCGGCCGTGGTGGGCCCCGGCTGGCCGCCACCGGCCGACCCGCGTCCCCGCCGCGGCGGCCCCCTGCGCGCGCTGCGCGAAGCTCGCAGCCGCCTGCGGACCCCGAGCCTGGTGGCCCGACTCCGCGCCCGGGCCGCCGCAGCGCCCGAAGGGCGCCTGGGGATCCTCATGGGCCACCAGGTCACCCGGCGCCGTGGCCCCGATCCCCTCGACCTTCGCCTGCCCCTGGCCACCCTCCAGCGCCACGTGGAGACCCTGGGCCGGATCGGTGATTTCCTCGACCCCGTCGACGCTTTCGACAGGCTGAAAAACGGGAATCTTCCCCCCGGTCTCAGCTTCACCCTGACTTTCGATGACGGCACCGCTGACATGCTCGACATCCTCGCCCCCTGGCTCGAGAGAGCGGGTCTGCGTGCGGCTCTCTTCGTCACCGGCCCCTTCGCCGCCTGCTGCGGGCACTTCTACTGGGACCTTCAGCGCGCCGGCGGCCTGCGGGTGGATCCCGCGCTCCTCGCCGGTCACCCCTGCTTCGAGCTGGGCCACCACACCCACGCTCACCTGCCGCTCGAACCTCTTGGCGACGAGGCACTCGCCCGCCAGCTCGAACCTCTTCCCCACGTCAGCCGACCCTGGATCGCCTACCCCCTCGGCACGCCTGCCGCCGTCGGGCCTCGCGCCGTGGCGGCCGCGCGAGCTGCGGGATTCGAGATCGGCCTGACCACCACGCCGGGCCTGGCCACGGCCCGCCACGACCCCCTCCGCCACCCGCGCATGCCCCTCGTCGACGCTCCCACCAGCGGTCTTCTGCGTACCATCCTCTCGAGCCTGGTTTGAAAGGAGAGGGGGCGGGCCTGTTCGCCGGCGCGTTTCCGCCGGTCCCGTCTCGCGCCCGTCCGTGATGTGCGCGGATCTCCTCGAGACGAGGCGCTCAGCGCTGGATCGAGCCTCCATCGCTGACGGCGCCGGCCCGCCAGGGTGTCGGCGATCCCGCGCCGGGTGCCGCGGGAAAGTCAGCGGACCCGGTGCGGGCGGGGGCCGCGGGCGGTTCGCCCTTCGTCGCATCCGGTAGAATGCCCGCCGCCTGGTGATCGGAAGAGGGGCTGCGGAGGCGCGCCGTGGGACTGCGGAAATCGGCTTACGTTTTTCACCGCTGGGTCTCGCTGGCGGTTTGCTTGCAGCTCGTCGCGTGGAGTGCGGGAGGGCTGTTCTTCTCGCTGTTCCCGCTCGAGACGATCCGGGGGACAGCCGATGCGAGTCGGCACCAGCCCGCTCCCCTCGATTTGCGAGAGGGCATCGTCTCACCTCGGCAAGCCCTGGACGCCCTGGGCCGGGCGGCAAGGGCTTCGGCGCCCGTGACCGCCCTCTGTCTACACGGTGACGGGGACGGTTCTACGGTGTACCGGCTGCTCGATGCCGATCAGCGGGTACTGGGAGTGGTCGACGCCGTCAGCGGCGGGCTGCGGCCGCCGCTGGCGGCCGGTGAGGCGGCACGTATCGCGCAGCGGGATTTCTCGCCGTCGGCGGCGGTGACCTCCGTGGAGTGGATCGCCACCGACCCGCCGCTCGAGGTGCGTGGTCGCGCGTTACCCGTCTGGAAGGTGGCGCTGGATCATCCCCGCCGGCCCCACCTCTACATCGACGCCGTCAGTGGCGAGGTGGTTGCTCGCCGCAACCGGCTGTGGCGGATCTTCGATTTTTTCTGGATGCTTCACATCATGGACTACAGCCGGCGGGAGAACTTCCATCACCCGCTGTTGACCGCGGCCAGCGCCCTGGCGCTGCTTTCTTCCCTCAGCGGAATCGCGCTGTGGAGCTGGCGCCTGGGCTCGTTCCGCCGGCGCCGCAGGCGAGCCTAGCAGCCCCACCTACTTTTCCGCCCGCTTCCGGCGGGGCTTGACCACGAACTCCCACCAGATCAGCAGGCCGGCCCCGGCGAGGATGGCCACGTCGGCCACGTTGAAGATCCCCGTCCGCAGGCCGCCGACACCGATGTTCATGAAATCGGTCACCAGGCCGTCATGACGGATGCGGTCGGCGAGATTGCTCGAGCCGCCGCCAATGATCAGCGAGAAACCCAGCACTTCCTGGGTCGACAGGGGCCAGCGGCCCAGGCAGAGCACCAGCATCACCGCCAGCACGGCCCCGACGAAGACCACGAAGACCCAGAACCGGGCCTGCTGGGGGAGAAAAGCTCCCAGGCTGAGGATCGCTCCGGGGTTCTCGGCGTAGTGCAGTCGGAAGAAGTCACCGAGAAAAGTGATCGGCGCGCGGCCCGCCAGGCCCGCCTTGGCCGCGACCTTGGTCAACTGGTCGATCGTCACACAGGCGACGATCACGGAAAGCACGAAGGTGATGCGCCGGGCGCCGGTCATGCCCCCTCCTCCCGGCGGCCCTCGCGGCGCCGCCGGCCCAGGGCGATCAGCCCGCCCGAGCCGACCAGCCCCGCCGCCAGGGCGGCCGTGGCCAGGGCCAACTCGGCTCCCGTCTCGGGCAGCCGGTTGGGGGCGGTGGCGATGCGGATCTCCTGCTTGACCTCCCCGTCGCGGCCGGTCACCGCGGCACCGGCCGCGATTTCCTTGAACGGCCACAAGACCCACAGGCTGCCGATCAGCAGTCCGATCAGGAAGGCCATCGTGGCGCTGCGGCGGTGGTCGAGCAGGTAGTTGAGCAGACGGGCGAAGAGCACGATACCCACCGCCAGGCCGGTCACGAGGCTCAGCAGCCAGGCCAGCGCTCCCAGGTCGATCCGGCCATCGGCCAGGCCTCGCTGAAAACCGGTGAGCTTGTTCAGCATTACCTGGTACTGGCCCATGACCAGCAGCACGTAGGAGCCGCTGATACCGGGCAGGATCATCGCGCTGATGGCGATCGCTCCGGCGAGAAAAGCGACGAGCAGGTTGTCCGTGCCACCACCGGCTCCCGGTGCAACCAGGGAGATCCCCAGGGTCAGGGCCACCCCCGGCAGGGCCCAGCCCAGCCGCATTCCGCGCGGCTCCATCATCGACCAGGGGATCCACACCGAGGGCAGAATCAGGCCGATGAAGAAGGCCAGGGTAGGGGAGTAGTGGACCTTGAGCAGGTAGTCGATCAGGAACGAACAGGAAAGAATCGCCACCACCGCGCCCAGTCCCAGCAGAACGAGAAAACCCGCGTCGAGGCGCCGCCACTCGGCGGCCAGTGCCTGGCGTGAGGCGCTGTCGAAGCGTCTTCTGAGCGCGTCCAGGGCGACCTGGAACGTGCGGGGCGAGAGGTTGTTGATCGCCCCCACCAGGCGGTCGAAAATCCCGAGAATCAGCGCGAAGGTGCCGCCGGAAACCCCGGGAATGATGTTGGCGATGCCAATCAGCACGCCGTCGACAAAGGTCATCATGCCCCGGTTGCCTCCTTGGCCGGCCCTTCGTGGGCGGCGGTCGTCCCGGTTCTCCGGGGGGCGTACGGTCGCCGCCTGGGCCGGGCGCATTATGCCCGAGGCCGCTTGCGGTTCCCAGGAGCCTGGTGCCCGGGGCTGGGGCATAATCGGGGGCGGCTGAATGTCCTCGGGGGGCGTCTCCCCCCTGGGTGAGCGAGAAAGCGTGAAGCGATGCAACCGGTGACGATTCGCTACTGCGAGCAGTGAGGCTTTCGGCCCCGCGCCGCCCGTGTGGCGGCACTGCTGCGCGAAAAGCTCGGTGTCGAGGTGGAGGTGGTTCAAGGTGCGCCCGGTGAATTCAGCGTCTGGCTGGGAACACGCCTCGTGGCGCGTCGGGGGCCGCTGCGCTGGCCCTGGACCCCGGTTCTGCCGCACCTCGTCGCCCGGGCCGCCCGGCGGCGCTGAGCCCCGGCGCGCTCCAGCGGCACCGCCCGGTGTGCCTCTTTCCACGAAGTGGAGCCAATCATGAAGGACCTGGACCTGAGGGGACTGGCCTGCCCGGGGCCCGTGTTGGAACTCCGGCGCTGGCTCGATGAAGGTGAGCGCCGGCTGCGGCTGAAAGTCGCCGACGAGCTGGCCCGCTCCAACATCACCCGCTTTGCCGCCTCCCGGGGTGCCGAGGTGGAGGAACGGCCGCTGGAAGAAGGGGGCTTCCTGCTCGAGATCCGCGTCGCCGACGACGCCCGGCCCGAACCGGAGCCCGAGGCCGAGATTTCCTGCGTCCCCGGCGGCCCCCTGGTGCTGCAGGTGGGTTCCGATCGCATGGGTCAGGGCGATCCCGAGCTGGGGGCGTTGCTCTTGCGGTCGTTGATCAAGACCCAGCTTCAGCTCGAACGGCCTCCCGAAACCGCGCTCTTCTACAACGCGGGGGTCAAGCTCTGCTGCGAGGGCTCACCCCTGCTCGAGGACATCCTCGCTCTCGAGCGCGCGGGAACCGAGGTGATCGCCTGCGGCACCTGCCTCAACTTTTACTCCCTGGCCGAGAAACTGCGGGTGGGACGTGTCACCGACATGCTGGAAATCGCCACCGTGCTGGCCGGAGCAGGAGCCACGGTGCGCCCATGAGCGGGCCGACCTACCTCGATCACGCCGCCACGGCTTTCCCCAAGGCCCCGGGGGTCGCTGCGGCCATGGCCCGTTTCCTCGAGCAGGAAGCGGGAAACCCTGGGCGGGGTGGTCACCGGTTGAGCCTGGCCGCGGCGCGCCGGATCGAATCCGTGCGCGCGGCCGCTGCCCGATTCTTCGGCTGCGCCACCGAACGACTCTTCTTCGGTCCGGGCGCGACCTACTGGCTCAACGCGTTGCTGACCGCCTGGCTTCCCCGGGGCGGCCGCGTGCTGGTCTCCGCCCTGGAACACAACGCGGTCATGCGTCCTCTGCGCCACCTGGAACGTCGGCGGGCGCTCGATGTCGAGGTTCTGGCCGGTGGAGAGGGCGGCGCCCTGGACCCGGAGACGGTGCAGCAGGGTTGCCGGGCCCGACCCACCGACCTGGTGGTCATCGCCCACGCCTCCAACGTTTCGGGCCTGGTGCAGCCGGTCGAGGAGATCGCGCGACGCATCGCCCCCGTGCCACTGGTGGTGGACGGGGCCCAGACCGCCGGCAGCCGACCTTTCACCTTCGATGACTCGGGGGTCGCGGCGTTCGTGGCCTCGGCCCACAAGGGGCTGCTCGGTCCCCCGGGGCTGGGGCTGCTTCTGCTCGGCGAAGATCGCGCCCTCGGCCCCTTCCTGCGTGGCGGGACGGGTTCCCGTTCGGAGAGTGAAGACATGCCTGATCTGTGGCCCGACGCCCTCGAGCCGGGAACTCCCAACACGGCAGGCATTGCGGGGCTGGGGGCCGCCCTGGACTGGTTCGAAGAGCAGGGGGGCGACGAGCCCGGTCGGCGCACCCGCGAGTTGGCCGCTGACATGCGAACCCGGCTGGCCCGGATTCCAGGTGTGCGGCTCCACGGTCTTCGGCCCGGAGACGACGCGGTGGCAATCGTCTCGTTCACCGTCGATGGCGAGGACAACGGCGAGTTGGCGGCCTGGCTCGATCGGGAACAGGGGCTGGCGTTGCGGGCGGGATTGCATTGCGCTCCGGCCGCTCATCGGTGCCTGGGCACCTTCCCGGCCGGCACCCTGCGGGCCTCCCCGGGTCCGCTGGCGACCTCCGCCGACTGTGAGCGCCTGGTCGAGGCTCTCGAGATCCGGACGCGGGAGAAGGGTCGATGAGGGAACTCCTGGTGGTCTTCGGCACGGTTCAGAAGGTTCTGCAGGCCGAGCGCCTGGCCCGGCAGGCCGGGCTCGACGTGGATGTGCTGCCCGCACCCCGGGCCGTCAGCTCCGAGTGCGGCGTGGTGCTGGAGATCGGTCGCCGTGACGCTCTGCGTCTCGAATCCCTGCTCGCCGAGGAGGGGCTGGCTCCCGAGGCGGTGTTCAGGGCCGCCGCCGGCGCCTGGCTGCCGACCCGCCTCGCCGCCGCGGAGCCGCCGGTCGAGGCCGGTCTGACCCGGGCCAGCGCCTACGGGGGCTGTGGCGCGAAACTGGCCAAGGGAGTGCTCGACACCATTCTCTGCGGACTGCCGAGGGTGCAGTCGGAAGACCTGCTGGTGGGCATCGAAACCGCCGACGATGCGGGAGTGGTACGGATCGATGACGATCTCGGTCTGATCCACACGGTGGATTTCTTTCCGCCGATGGTGGACGACCCCTTCACCTTCGGACGTATCGCCGCGGCCAATGCCCTGTCGGACGTCTACGCCATGGGGGGCACACCCCTGGCGGGGATGAACCTGGTTTCCTTTCCCCTGGCCACCACCGGGCGACAGGTGCTCAAGGAGATCCTCCGGGGAGGACTCGACGCTCTCGCCGAGGCGGGGGCGGTGCTCGCCGGCGGCCATACGGTCGAGGGGGCCGAGCTGCTCTATGGCCTGGCGGTGACCGGCAAGGTGGATCCACGGCGGATCTGGCGCAATGGCGGGGCCCGGCCCGGCGACTGGCTGGTGCTGACCAAGGCTTTGGGAACGGGAGTGATCACCACCGCCGCCAAGGGCGGGGTGGTGGAACCGGGTCACCTCTCCCGGGCCGTGCGCTCGATGGCCACGCTCAACCGGCGGGCCGCCGAGGCCGCCCGGCAGGCCGAGCCCACTGCCGTCACCGATGTCACCGGATTCGGCCTGGCCGGCCATGGGGCCGAATTGGCCCTGGCCTCGTCGCTGGCCATCGAAGTGCATCTCAAGGATCTGCCCCTGCTCGATGGAGCTCTCGAAGCCGCCGCCCAGGGCTTCGTGCCCGCAGGGGCCGGCAAAAACCGGAAGAGCCTGGGCGAAAGCCTGGTGATCGCCGAGGGGGCCGACCCCCTGCGGGTGGATCTGGCCCTCGATCCCCAGACCTCCGGCGGGCTCCTGGTCGCCTGCAGCGAAGACCGGGCACGACGACTTTGCAGCGCCCTGACGCCCGCCCGGGTGGTCGGCCGCTGCGTCGCCGGGGAGGCGGGGGAGGTCAGGCTGCTGTGATCCGGCAGGCCTGTCAGCAGGTCACGTCCTTGAGTTTCAGGCCCTGGTCGGCGAGAAAGGACATCAGCCCCTTGCGGGTCACCGTACGCAGGGCGCGGGCGGAGAGCTTGACCTTGACCCAGCGACCGAGTTCGGGGACGTAGATCCGCTTGGTCTGCAGGTTGGGGAGCTGGCGCCGACGGGTCTTGTTGTGAGCGTGGGAAACGTTGTTTCCTGTCAGCGGAGCCTTGCCGGTCAGGCGGCAACGTCTGGACATGGTGCCTCCGGGGGAGTTGCTGGAGCCGATCGCGGGCGCGTCGCGGTGGCGCCTATCGGCGTTTACTTTCTTGTTAAGTCCTTGGCAGCCGCTGATGATACAGCTTTTTTCCGGGGACGTCATGACTTTTTCCCGGTTTCGTCGGGAGGGGGGCAGACACCGGTTTCAGCCCGGACGGTCGTCTCCGGCCCTGCAAGCGGTCGCCCGTTGTCTCGTAGACTGGCGTTCCGAGGAAGGAGTCGCCGTGAACCGGTCGAAGAATCGTGCCTGGAAGTGGCTGGGTGGGGGCTGCCTGGCGCTGGTTGTCCTCGCGGTGGTGGTTGCGGTGGCGGGAGGGGTCTGGGTCTACCGCGGCGTGCGCCGGATGTCCCGGGAGATGAACGACCCCGATGTGCGTGCGGCCAAGGCCCTCGAGATCCTCGGTGCCGAAGCGCTGCCGGAGGGGTTGAACCCGGCGGCGGCTTTCTCCGCCCCGCTGGGCTTGTTCGAAGTCGTCGTGCTCAGCGACCAGGCCCCGGGGCCCGACGGGCAGTGCGAGGGATTCGACCACCAGGGGCTGGTCTACATCGAGTTCGTTCGGGCCGGGCGCGACAACGAAGACCTCCGGCAACTGAGGGATTTTTTCGAGGGGCGCAGCGACGATCCCCGGGCGCTGCGCCAGGCCGGCATAAAGGTCCGCGTCAGGGAGACGATCGGCCACGGTCACTTCCGGATTCCGGGCGGGGAGATCTTCCACGCCGGTCAGAGGGGCAAGATCCGCTTTGGCGCCGAAAGCATCGATGGGCTGCTGGGGCTGGAGATGATCGAGTGTTCGGCCGATGAGCGGGTGCGCTTCGCGGTATGGCTGAACAGGGACCCCGATCCCGATGCACCGCTGGAATCGTTGAACGTGCTCGGCACGTCCGCGGATGTGGCGGCGGTGGAGGCCTTTCTGGCGCCCTTTCACTTCTGCGTCACCGGGCCGCCTCGCTCGGAGGAGTAGGAGATCTCCAGTCGCGCCGACCGTCAGAGTGCCGCGCCGGATGGGGGCCGGGAGGGCGGAGCGCAGGCTGCGATCGGGCGGATCCCCGCGGACGACGTGGACGAGGAGGAGCGTCCTCTTCCGGCTCTGTTCGTCGAGAAACCTGCAGGGTCGGCTCCCGCGCGGGCCCAGCGCGTTTGCCATGGCCGCCGGCTCCGGCTCCCAGGTCGGGAGGCGGCGTGAAGGATCCGAATCATGGTGCTGGCGGAGGAGAGCTTCGACTGGATCTTTCATCAGACCTGCCTGCCGGACCGGGGGAACGAAAGAAAGAGCAGCCCCCCCGGGAGGAGGGGGGGGAGGGCGACGGAAACAGGAGCCGAAGCGTCTGGGAGGAGTGTTCGGACTCGGGTGCTGGCAGTAAGGCCTCGGGGTCTTGGTTGCTCCTTGAGGCCGCCCTCCCCGGGGTGACCGTCAGGTCGTGTTTCGTGGCATCCGAACCTTGTGACGAGAGTGTGGGCCGTTTGGAGCCCCCGGTGTAGGTCCGGGCGGCGCTTCGTGCGGTGAAGATGCCGCGGCCTCCCCCCGCGGGACCGGGCTTCGGTATACTCTCGCCTTCCGGGGGGCGTCACCAGCCGCCCGAGGGGAGTTCTGGCCATGAAGCTCGCTCGCCGGTACGTCGTTCACGGTACGGTCCAGGGCGTGGGCTACCGTTTTTTCACTTGCACCTGCGCGGATGCCCTGGGGGTGTGCGGTTGGGTGAAGAATCTTCCCGACGGGACGGTGGCGGTCCATGCCGAGGGCGACGAGGAACAGCTCAAGGAATTCGAGTTCGACCTCTCTCGGGGAGCGCGATACGCCCGCGTCAGCCGGGTCGAGAGCGAAGAGGCCGAGTTCGGAGATCACCCGGACTTCAAGATTCGGCGCTGAGGGAGATCGGGTATGGAGATCGGTGCGCTGATTCGGGATATTCCCGATTTCCCGAAGCCGGGCATTCTCTTCCGTGATATTACGCCCCTGCTCGCCGATGCCGAGGGTCTGGCGGCCGTTGTCGACCAGCTCGAGCAGTGGGCCCGGAGCCGGGCCCCGGATGTGATCGTGGGCATCGAGTCTCGGGGTTTCATCTTCGGCGTGCCCCTGGCGTTGCGCCTGGGCGTGGGGTTCGTACCGGTTCGCAAGCCCGGCAAGTTGCCCGCCGAGACGGTGCGCGAAACCTATCAGCTCGAGTACGGCACCGACAGCCTGGAGATCCACGCCGACGCCCTGGCTCCCGGCCGGCGGGTGCTGATCGTCGACGACCTGCTGGCCACCGGAGGCACGGCCGCGGCCACCGCACGGCTGGTGCGCCGGGTGGGGGGGCAGGTCCAGGGGCTGCTCTTCGTGATCGAACTGGCGGCCCTCAAGGGGCGCCGTCGCCTGGAGGGCGAGGCGGTGCATGCCCTGTTGCGCTACGACTGAGCCGGAGGCCCGCCCGCCGGCGGGGCTCCGGCTTGTGCCGTCCAACGCCTCACCGTAGTATCAGCCGCTGCTGAGGTGGGCTCGTAGCTCAGTGGATAGAGCATCGGATTCCTAATCCGAGGGTCGCAGGTTCAAGTCCTGCCGGGCCTACCATATGTTTCGGCAGGGCCCTGCGGAGGTGGCAGATGGTGGATCGGCTGACGAGAAAAGAGATCAAGCACGACGAATTCGTCGACGGCACGGTGCGTGCCCTGCGGGTGCTCGAAGAGAATCCCAGGCCCTTCCTCTACGGCGCTGCCGCCATTCTGGGCCTGGTGGTCGTGGTCTCGGGCTTCTGGACCTTCAGCCGGGTCCAGGCGGACAAGGTGGCCGACCGGTTGTCCCGGGGTGAGGCGGCCCTTTTCGCCACCGTGGCCGATGAGGGTGAGGCTCGTCCCGGCGATCCCTACCAGCCTTCCTTCGAGTCCGACGAGGCGCGTCTGCAGGCGGCCGTCGAACGTCTCGGGGAAGCCGCCTCGGGAATGGGCGCCGGGTCCCATGTGGCGCTCTACCTCCAGGGCAAGGCCCTGCTCGAGGCCGGTCGGACCGACGAGGCGATCGCCAAGCTCGAAGCGGCCGTCTCGGCCCTCAGCGGTGACCCTACCTTGGGCCCCGCGTCTCGGGCCCTGCTGGCCGCCGCGCTCGAGCGGGCCGGACAGTACGAAAAGGCCATCGAGTCGTGGGCCGAACTGGCGGACGAGGGCTCGGGCTACCCCCGCGACCTGGCTCTTTTCGCGCTTGGCCGCTGCCAGAGCAAGGCCGGGCAGTCGGACGAGGCGCGCGAGACCCTCGAAGAGGTCGGTGAACTCTATCCGGAATCACCCGTTCTCGAGCGGGCCCGGCAGTGGCTCGCGACGCTCTGAACGACCGCGCTACGCAAACTTCGGAGCAAGCGTCTAGTCGCCTGCTGATTTGCCGTTCGCCCGGCAGGACAGTATAAGTCGAGGCATCGAACCCCCCTTGGGAAGGTCGCCCATGCCTCGAATCCTGCGGATTCTGCCTGTGCTCGTCGCCGCGAGCCTGACCATCGCCTCGGCGAAGGCCTACAGCGATGAATCCGTGGGTTCCCCCGTGGATGGCGACCGGGTCTCCCAGAAAATCGAGTTCTATATCGCTGCCGACGGTGGGCCCGAGAAAGAGGAGTACTACCGGATCGAGGTGGCGGTGGACAGCGACTTCGAGGAGATCGTCGCCAGTTTCGACTCGCGAAAGTCGAAAGCCGGCTGGATCTTCGGCGATCTGATGGGCGTCGAGGACGTACCGGAGAAATACACCCCCGTGAATTACGAAGGCATCCACTTTCGTTCGCGCGGGAGGTTGCGCGACGGGGAGTACTACTGGCGGGCGAGCAAGGCTGTCGGAGGGGGTCCGTGGGAGCCGCTCGATGGCTCCGGTTACTTCATCGTCGATACCCTGCCTCCAGCCCCGGTGGATACGCTGGTGCTCGCCATCAACGAGAGGGGAGAGCTGGAGCTAAGATGGGATGCGGTGGACCTGGACGTGGAGGAGAGGTACGACGACGTCGCCGGCTACCGTGTCTACCAGTACACGCGCAAGCTCAAGCGCTACCCGGTGATGACCCGCTACCTGATCGGGGAGACGGAGTACACGGAGCTGACGGTTCCCGACATCCGGGAAGACACTCGACGCATCGTCTTCTACCGGGTCCGGGCCGTGGACAGAGTGGGCAACGAAGAGGGGCGACGGCGGCCGGCGGTGATCGGTTCGCTCGACGCCCAGCTCAATCCTCCCAATCTGGACCAGTTGGCGGATCCGACCTACCTCCGGCGGCTCTACCAGGAAGAGATGGGCCGTTAGCCCGCGTGCCGATCAGAACGGGATCTCTTCGTCGCTGTAGCTGCTGTCGTCGCTCTGGAGTTCTCCGGAGTGTCCGCCTCCGGACTCCTGGCCGCGGCCGCCGAGCAGCTGGATCGTGTCCGCCCGCACGTCACAGCTGAAGCGCTTGTTGCCGTCCCGGTCGTTGTACTCCCGCACCCGCAGACGGCCATCGACGTAGATCTGCTTGCCCTTGAGCAGGTACGGCTTGAGGGTTTCGGCCTGTTTGCCCCACAAGCTGATGCGGAACCACTGGGTGTGCTCCTGGGGGTTGCCGTTGCGATCCTTCCACTGCTCGTTGGTCGCCACGGAGAACTCGGCCACGGGAGTTCCGCTGCCCAGGTACTTCAACTCGGCGTCCCGACCGAGGTTGCCGATGATGGTGATCTTTGCCATCGATGCCATGTCGACGCTCCTTTTCGACTGTCCAGAACTTCGTCCGTTGTTGCTCCGGGCAGGCTCGCACAGCCGTCTCCGGCGGTCAAGCCGCCGCGGGCTTCCGGGCTCCCGGTCACGCAACCCGGTCCCCGCCGCACGGGACGCGCTACCATGTTCACGCCGGATGATGCCGCCGGGCGCACCCTCCGGCCGGGAGTCGTGATGAAGGTGCTCGTGCAGCGGGTCGCCCGGGCCGAGGTCCGGGTCGATGGAGAGACGCAAGCCCGCATCGGGCGGGGCGTGCTGGTCCTGCTGGGCGTCGAGCGCGCGGATACCGAGGAGCATGCCCGCTGGTATGCGCGGCGGGTCGCGGCGCTGAAGTTCTTCCCTTCTCCGGAAGGTGAACTCTGGCGGTGTAGTCTGGGGGAGGTGAGCGGGGCCGTGCTGCTGGTCTCCCAGTTCACCCTCCCGGCCCGCACCCGCAAGGGAAGGCGCCCCTCCTTCGATCCGGCCGCGCCGCCGGAGGAAGGCCGTCGGCTGTACGAGTGTTTCGCGGCGGCTTTGACGGCCGAGGGGTTGCCGGTCGAGACGGGCGTCTTCGGCGCGAGGATGGAGGTCGAGCTGGTCAACGACGGGCCGGTGACCTTCCTGCTCGAGGGACCCTCGTGAGCCGATCGAGGCCGAAGGGCGTTCTCGCGGAGTTGGCCGCGGACCTCGTGGCCGTCCGCGGCCTGTCCCCGCGTACCGTGGAGGCCTATCTCTCGGACCTCGAGGATCTGCGCCGGTGGATGGACCTTCGAGGCCGCGGAAGCCTCGAAGAGGCCACCGAGGAGGATCTGGAGGGCTGGTTGAGGGCTGCGGCCCTGGCCGGACTCGCCCCCTCGACCCGGGCGCGCCGGCTCTCGGCGGCCCGGGCTCTGGCCCGGCACTTGCGAGAGGAAGGCCGTCGGGAGGACGATCCGGCCCGGCGGCTGGAAGCTCCCCGGCGGCACCGAACGCTGCCTCGGGTACTCACCGGAGAGGAGGTCGAACGCCTGATCGCCGCGCCGGATACCGCTACGCCCCGGGGGCAGCGGGACCGGGCGATGATCGAGGTCCTCTACGCGACGGGGGTGAGGGTCTCCGAACTGGTAGCCATGAGGGTGGGAGACCTGGATCTCCGCCGCGGACTGGCCCGTGTGGTGGGCAAGGGATCGCGGGAGCGGATCGTCCCCCTGGGCCGTGCGGCTCTCGAAGCGTTGGACGCCTATCTCGCGGATGGGCATCCCCGCCTGGCACGGGGCTCCGACGTGCTTTTCCCGGGGCGGGGCGGTCGGCCCCTGACCCGCCAGGGCTTCTGGCTGATTCTCCGGCGACTCGCCCCCCGGGTCGGCATCGCTCCGGAGCGCATCTCGCCCCACGTGGTGCGGCATTCGTTTGCCACGCACCTGGTGGAGCACGGCGCCGATTTGCGCACGGTGCAGAGCCTGCTCGGCCACCGGGACATCTCCACTACCGAGATCTACACCCACGTGGCCCGCGAACGCCTGCGCCGGCTCTACGACGCCCATCACCCCCGCGCCTGAACGGGCCCGGTAGGGTAGAATGCGGGGCTTTCCCGAGGAACCCATGAGCGCTGCCGTCCCCTTCGAAAAACCGATCGTCGAACTCGAGCAGAAGATCGAGGAACTGGCCGGGCTGGCCGATCCCGCCCTGGCGGAGGAGATCGCGCGCCTGCGGGAGCAACTTCTCGACCTGCGGCGGAAGATCTACTCCCGGCTCGATCCCTGGCAGATCACCCAGGTGGCCCGCCATCCCCGGCGCCCCTACACCCTGGACTACATCCAGGGCCTGATGGAGGGCTGGCAGGAACTGCACGGTGATCGCCGTTTTGCCGACGACCGCTCGCTCCTGGCCGGGTTCGCCTTCTTCAAGGGCCGCCCGGTGGCCGTGGTGGGGCACCAGAAAGGCCGGCAGACCCGGCAGAAAATCGAGCGCAATTTCGGCATGCCCCGCCCGGAGGGTTACCGCAAGGCCCTGCGGGTGATGCAGTTGGCCGAGAAGTTCGGCCGTCCGGTGATCGCCTTCGTCGATACCCCCGGGGCCTATCCGGGTCTGGATGCCGAAGAGCGGGGCCAGGCCGAGGCCATCGCCACCAATCTGCGGGAGATGGCCCGGTTGCGGGTGCCCGTGGTGGTGACGGTGACCGGGGAAGGAGGATCGGGGGGGGCGCTGGCCATCGCGGTGGGCAATCGCATCAACATGCTCGAGTTCGCGATCTACTCGGTGATCAGCCCCGAGGGCTGCGCATCGATCCTCTGGAGGGATGCCGGAAAGGCCGAGGAGATGGCGGGAGCGCTGAAACTGACGGCCCGGGATCTGAAGGAACTCGACGTGATCGACGAGGTGATCGAGGAGCCTCCGGGCGGCGCCCATTCGGACGTTCAGGGAGCCATCGCCCGGGTCGGCGAGACCCTCGAGCGCCAGTTGGCCGACCTGGCCGCCCTGGGCCCCGATGAACTGGTAGACCAGCGCTACGATCGCTTCCGTCGCATGGGAAGGTTCAGCGAGGTGCTCTGACCCGTCCGACTCCCCGACGTCTCGGTGTTCACGGCTCCGGCTGGCCGTCCTTCCCGGCGGCCTGCCGCCACAGTGCGTCGAGCCGCCGGGCATCCAACTCTTCGAGTTCCTCTCCCCGGGCGCCGGCCAGCGCCTCGACCGCCTGGAAACGGGAGACGAACTTGCGATTGGCGGAAGCCAGCGCGGCCTCCGGGTCGACGCCCGCCTGGCGCGCGAAACCGGCGGTGGCGAAGAGCAGGTCGCCGATCTCTTCGGCGAGTTTTCCGGGGTCGCCGTCGGCCAGGGCCTGGTCCGCTTCCTCGACTTCTTCGCGCACCTTCTCCAGGGCGGCCCCGGCTGAAGGCCAGGCGAAGCCGGCCCGGGCCGCCTTGTCCGCCAGGCGATGGGCGGCGACCAGGGCGGGCAGGTGGGCCGGCACGCGGGGGATCCTGGATGCCGCGGCCGGTGTCCCGTCCTGGGTGCGGCGCTCTTCCTGCTTGATGGCCTCCCAGCGCGCCCAGGCCTCGGCGGGATCTTCGGCGGCCCGTTCGTCACCGAAGACGTGGGGATGGCGCCGCAGCAGCTTGTCGGCGATGGTCCGCACCACGTCGGGAAAGGCGAAATGTCCCTCCTCCTCGGCGATACGGGCCAGGAAAACCACCTGGAGCAGCAGGTCGCCCAACTCCTCGCGCAGGTGCTCCCAGTCGCCGGAATCGATGGCTTCGGCCGTCTCGAACGCCTCTTCGAGCAGGTAGGTCCGCAGTGAAGCGGGGGTCTGCTCGCGATCCCAAGGGCAGCCTCCCGGGCTGCGCAGGCGCGCCATGATGTCGAGCAGGGTGCCGATGGTTCCTTTGCTCATGGTGCTTTCTCCGGCGAGGGCGGCGCCGCCGGGCTCCGCCGTTTTTCGAAACGGGTCGATCCTGTGTGCCGCAAACGCTGCGGGTGGATGCTATTCTCCCCGAGACCCTAGATTGTCATTCGGAGATCCTCGGGGAGAGTCTGCGTCATGATCGAGAAGGATTCCGACCACTGCAACGCAGCCGAAGACACCGGCGACCAGCAGCCGCAGGTCCATGATCGGCGGCGCATCGATCCGGAGACGGGTGAGAGGCGCCAGGTCGAGGAAGTGCCGCTGCCGGGAGGGGGCGTCCTCGAGCGGGGTGCCGCCGAGGCGCCGCCGGCCTACGAGATCGTCTTCGACGACCTGGTGCGGCCTTTCCTGGTGATGGGCCTGGCGGGTCTGGGGGTCATCCCTCATCCGGACACCAACCAGCCGCGGGTCGATGTGTCGGCGGCGCGCCATGCCATCGAGGTCCTCGAACTGCTGCGACGAAAGACGGAGGGTCGGCTCGACTCCTCCGAGAGTCAGATGCTCGAGCAGGCCCTGGTCGAGTTGAAGATGCAGTTCGTCGAAGTGCGACGGCGACAGCAGCAGGGAGAATGATCTCCGTGCCCCTTCTTCCACGCCGGCTGCTTTCCCTCCTGGTCGCGCTCCTGGCCCTGCTGGGGGGAGCCGGGGGGCGGACGCTGGCGGAGGGGGCCGCCGGAGACGGCGTCGAGGGCGGCCTGATCGGTGGCGATGTGGAAGTGGCCGCCTCTCTGCTCAGCCGGATCGAGGCCCGCTGGTGGCGTCTGAAGGCGTTGGAAGACGCCCGCGACCTCCAGGGTGCCGCGGAGGCCGGCGAGGAACTGCTGAGCTTTCTGCGGGACGAGGGCGTCGAGCGCCTCGAACCGATGGCCGCGGCTGTTCTCGCCGAGGGCTACCGCCACCTCGAGCGGGGCGAGTTGGCCATGGCGGTGCAGCATTTTCGCTTCGCCCGCCGTCTCGATCCCCGGCAGGCCGGGGCGTGGTGGGCCGAGGCTCTGGCGAACCGCGAGAAAGGGCAGTGGAGCCGGGCCTTGAGCCTGGGCTGGCGGGCGCTGACGACACGCTGGCACTCGTTCTGGACGCTTTTCGGGGATGCGGTCAATCTCACCGGCGCCCTGTGGGCCGCCCTGCTGCTTTCCGGAGTGCTGAGCTTGATCGTTCTGCTCTTGCGCCATGGGCCCGAGCTGGTTCGTGAGGTGGACTCTCACCTCCCGCCCCACTGGCATCCCCGCTGGCGGTCGACGGTGGGCTGGACCCTGCTGCTCTCGCCGCTGGCGATGTTGGTGATCGGTATCTGGAGCCTGTTCTTCTGGGCTGTCGCCCTGGTGCCGGCCTGTCGACCCGCCGAGCGGCGCTGGATCTACGCCTTTCTGCTGCTGCTGGCTCTGACACCACCCGTGGTGGGTGGGTTGTGGCTGTTGACGGGGGTGGCCGCCTCGCCGACGGCCCAGGTGGCGGTGGCGTCGGTGGAGAGCTCCCTGCGGCCCGACCTGCTGATTCGCCTGGCCAGGCTGGCCGAGGAAGATCCCCGGGAAGCGACCTGGAAGCTGTTGCTCGCCCGCTTGCTGGCGCCGCGCTATCCGAACCGCGCCGTACCCCTCCTGCGCCAGGCTGCGAAACTCGATCCCGACGACGCCCGGATCCGCATCGCCCTGGGAAACGTGCTCTACCGGGTCGGCAAGTACGAGGCGGCGGGGGTGCACTACCGGCAGGCCCGGGAGATCGATCGCGAGAGCGTGCTGGCCCTGTTCAACCAGTGGAAGGCCCGGCTGGCCACTTTCGACTTCGACAAGGCCAACGAGTGCTTGCTCGAGGCCAACCGCTTGGACCGCAAAGAAGTCGCTCGTCTCGAGGCCCGCACCCGGGAGGACGACGTGGCGGACCCCACCTTCACCGTCACCGAAGTCGCCCGGCAGGTGCTGGCCGATGAGTTGCGGCCGGGATTGCGCAAGGCGATGCGGCCCGGCAGTCCCATGACCCTGGCGGCGCTGGCCGCCCTGCTGGGAGCCTTCGTTCTGCGTTTCCGCAGTGGTCGCCTGGAGATTCGGCGCTGCGAGACCTGCGGCAAGGCGGCGTCCCTGCGCAGTGGTGAGATGACGGCCAACGGCCTGTGCCTGGCATGCTCCCAGCTTCTTTCCCGTCGCGAAGGGCTGGCGCCCAGCGCCCGGGAAGAACAGACGCGGCGCATCGACCGCTACCTGGTGCGGGTGCGTCGTGGGCGCCATGCGCTGCACCTTTTCGCGCCCGGCCTGGCCCTGGTGCATGAAGGCCGGGTCTGGATCGGCTGGGCCATGTTCAGCGCCTGGTGTTTCCTGCTGATCGCCGGGCTTCGCCCGGGCCTGTTGCTTCCCCTGCAGCCGGAAAGCGTACTCTGGCGCCCCGGAGGGCTCTACCTGGTGGCGGCGCTGGGGCTGTGGATCGTCTGTCAACTGCCGGGGGCGCGGCCGCGTCCACCGGCCGGGCGGGGAGGGCGCTAGGCGATGGCGCTGAAGGGAACACTGGGAGATTTCTCCCTGACCGACATCCTGCAGCTCATCGGGCTGCAGCGGAAGACCGGCGTCCTGGTCTTGCGGCGGGGCGGCGACGAGATTTCCATCGCCTTCGACAACGGTCGGGTCGTCGCGGCAGATTCCAGCCTGCGGCCCCTCGAGCACCGTGTCGGGCAGCTCCTGGTACGTACGGGGAAACTCACCGAAGCCCGGCTCGACGAGGCCTTGGCGATTCAGCGCGAGACCCTGCAGCGCCTCGGTCATGTCCTCGCCAGCCAGGGATGGGTCGACAAGGACTCTCTGCGGCATCAGCTCTCGCTGCAAATCACGGAGACGATCTACGACCTCTTCCGCTGGCAGGACGGCGAGTACGACTTCCAGCCCAACCGCCGGGTGGAATGGGACCGGGAGTTCATCACGCCGATTGCCTGCGAGACCCTCCTGATGGAGGGAGCGCAGATGGTCGACGAATGGCCGTTGATCGAGCGGACGATCCCTTCGCGCCTGGCCGTATTGCGACCGACCCGAGCGGCCCAGGAGGTGCTGGCCACGGTGGGCAGCGAATCGTCCGAGGTTCGGGGTTCGGTCTACGAGGATGACATCGACTTCGGCTTCATTCCTGCCGATCCTCTCGAGGAAGAAGCCCGCACCGGGGCTCCGCAGCTGACCCGCAGCGAGGTGAAGATCCTGCGTTGGGTCGATGGTCGCCGCAGCGCCACGGAAATCGCCGAACTCAGCGAAGTGGGGACCTTCGAGGCGTTCAAGACGCTGGCGCGGCTGGTGGAAGGGCGGCTGGTCGAGATTGCGGACCAGGATACCGAAGAGCGCAAGACTCCCAGCGGGCGCCTCTTCCGCTCGGCGGGACCGGCGCGTCTGATGGTCGGCTTGCTGAGCCTGCTGGTCGTGCTGGGGGGAGCGATGGCGGTGCAGGAGACGATGCGCGCCCTGGCGCCGGGAGCCGTCGGTCGCTGGCTCCCCGCGCCGCTGGCCTCGGCGGCATGGCTCTCCGAGAGTACCGGCCTCGAGCACCTGCGCCGGGCCGTTGCGGCGGCGCGGCTGGCCCGCATCGAGCAGGCCATACGCGCCTACTACCTCGCCGAGGGGGCCTGGCCGAGGGACCTGGCTTCCGTGGAGGCCCTCGGTCTGCTCTCGGAGCCGGTCCTTTTCGATCCCTGGGGCCGGCCCATCCGCTACGAGCTCGAAGGCTGGGGCTACCGGCTGAGTATCGGCGAGGGCGATGCGTCGCTGCTTCGGGAGCACCGCTTCGCGCCTCTCGAGCGCAGCTTCACGGGCTCCGATTCCTGATCCTCCGCGCCACTCGTCCCATCTTTTCCGCTTCGCTCGGGCGCTGTTGCTTGACGCCCGGGAAGGGGAGTCTTAAAGACCCGCCAGCGGCTCGGCGCCGCCGGAGGTAAATAGCTGATGGCAAAGATTATAGGTATTGACTTGGGGACGACGAACTCCGTCGTCGCCGTTATGGAGGGCGACAAGCCCGTCGTGATTCCGAATTCCGAGGGCGGCCGGACGACTCCTTCGGTGGTGGCCATGACCGACAAGGGAGAGCGCCTGGTCGGCCAGGTGGCCCTGCGCCAGGCGGTGACCAACCCCACCCGGACCGTGTCCTCGGTCAAGCGCTTCATGGGACGGAAATTCAGCGAGGTGGCCGGCGAGTGCTCCGAGGTGAGTTACGAGGTGGTCGCCGCGGAGAACGGCGACGCCCGGGTCAAGATCGACGGCAAGGTGCTCTCGCCGCCGGAGATCTCGGCGATGATCCTGCAGAAACTCAAGCAGGATGCCGAGGCCTACCTGGGCGAGAGCGTCGACCGTGCGGTGATCACCGTGCCCGCCTACTTCAACGACGCCCAGCGGCAGGCGACGAAGGACGCCGGCCAGGTGGCGGGTCTGAAGGTCGAGCGCCTGGTCAACGAACCGACAGCGGCGGCCCTGGCCTACGGCCTGGACAAGAAGAGCGACGAGAAGATCGCCGTCTTCGATTTTGGTGGCGGCACCTTCGACATCTCGATCCTCGAGGTGGGTGAGGGTGTGGTGGAGGTCAAGTCCACCAACGGCGACACGCACCTGGGTGGAGACGACATCGACAAGGTGCTGATCGACGACCTGGTGGCGGACTTCCTGCGTGACCAGGGGATCGACCTGAGCCAGGACAAGATGGCCATGCAGCGGTTGAAGGAGGCCGCGGAAAAGGCCAAGTGCGAGCTGTCGACGGCCCAGGAGACGGAGATCAACCTGCCCTACATCACCGCGGGTCCGTCGGGGCCGGTACATCTGACCCGCAAGATCACCCGCTCCCGTTTCGAGCAGCTGATCGACGCACTGGTACGCCGTACCCTCGAACCCTGCGAGAGGGCCCTCAAGGATGCCGGACTGTCCCGCGACCAGATCGACGAGGTCGTCCTGGTGGGCGGTTCCACCCGCATCCCGCTGGTGCAGAAGCTGGTCGCGGAATTCTTCGGCAAGGAGCCCCACAAGGGGGTCAATCCCGATGAAGTGGTGGCCATTGGCGCCGCCGTTCAGGCCGGCGTGCTCTCGGGCGATGTCAAGGACGTGCTGTTGCTGGATGTGACCCCCTTGAGTCTCGGCATCGAGACCCTGGGCAACGTGATGACCCCCCTGATTCCGAGGAATACGACGATTCCCGCGCGGAAGTCGGAGGTCTTCTCCACGGCCAGCGACAACCAGACCCAGGTGGAGATCCACGTTCTGCAGGGCGAGCGGCCCCTGGCCCGGGACAACAAGACCATCGGGCGTTTCATTCTCGACAGCATCCCGCCCGCGCCCCGCGGCGTACCCCAGATCGAGGTGACCTTCGATATCGACGCCAACGGCATTCTCCACGTCAGCGCCAAGGACAAGGCCACCGGTCGCGAGCAGAAGATCACGATTCAGGCCTCTTCCGGGCTCAGCGAAGACGAAATTCGGAAGATGGTCGACGAGGCCAAGGCCCATGAGGAAGAGGACCGCAAACGCAAGGAAGTGATCGAGGTTCGCAACCAGCTCGATAGCCTGGTCTGGCAGATGGAAAAGTCGCTCAAGGAAACGGGCGACAAGCTCCCCGGGGACAAGAAGAAAGAGCTCGAGGAGGCGCTTGCGGAGGCCAAGAAGGCTCTCGAAGGTGAGGATCCGGGCGCGATCCGGGCCGCCAACGAGCGCCTCACCCGCGCCGCCCACGCGGTGGCCGAGCAACTCTACCAGTCGGCAGCCGCTTCGGGCGGCGAGCCGCAGGGCGGAGGCGCGACCGGGCAGACCGCTTCGAAAGGCGGTCAAGACGACGCCGTGGTCGACGCCGAGGTCGTGGACGAGTAGGCCGAAGGGCCCAATAATCTGTTCCGTGGTGGGGGCGCCCTCCGGGCGCCCCGCCTCGTCGTGGGCCCGGCGCCGCGGGACCCGCCCGGAGGAGCGATGAAAAGCTGGGATCCTTTCCGCGACCTGCTGACGATTCAGGATCGGATGAACAAGCTCTTCGAGACGGTACTCACCGGTCCCGTCCCGCTGGACTCGGAGGGCGAGGGGGTGAGTTACTGGCGGCCCGTGGCCGAGGTGGTCGAGACCGCCGACAGCCTCGAGATCGAATGCGAACTGGCCGGCCTCGACCGCAGCGACATCCAGCTTCGGGTGGAGGCGCAAATGCTGATCGTGGAAGGAGAAAGGCCTCGCCGGGAGGCCGAGGGCGAATGGACTTTCCACCAGCTCGAGCGCCCCTTCGGCCGCTTCGTGCGCAAGTTCGAGCTCCCGGAGGGGCTCGATCTCGACCAGGTCCAGGCGGCTCTCGAGGAGGGGGTGCTGCGGGTGACCCTGCCCAAGCGGCCGGACGCCCGCTCGCGGGAAATCGAACTGAACTGATCCTTGCGCCGGGGGGGCGTCGCCCTGCCCGGCGGGCGTTCCGCTTGCGGCCCAAACTCGTTGTCCGGCACGGTTTCCGGCGCTCCCGCCCCTTCCGGAGAGGGCCGAAAAGTCCCGCTGGGGTCCGGCACTTTGTCGGCCGGCTATTATAATCAGCCCGTTGCCTGCCGATAAGAGACCCGGGAGGTGAGCCGGCGCGGGTCCGGACGATCTCCAGGCAGCCGATCAGGCGGGAGGGCCAATGTCGGAGGACTACCAGGGCGAGAAGCTCGAGGGCCGGTCGAAAGAGCAGAGTTCCCCCGAGTCTCTCAAGAAGTACCTCAAGGAAATCGCCAAGCTGCCCCGCATCACCGTGGAGGAGGAGCGGGCGCTGGGCAAGCGGATCCAGAAGGGTGACAAGCAGGCGCTGCAGAAACTGGTCGAGGCGAACCTGCGCTTCGTCGTTTCCTTCGCCAAGCGCTACCGCGGCTGCGGCCTGTCCTTTCTCGATCTGATCAACGAGGGCAACGTGGGCCTGATCGAGGCGGCCAAACGCTACGATCCGGGCAAAAACGTCAAGTTCATCACCTATGCCGTGTGGTGGATCCGGCAGTCCATCATCCATGCCCTGTCCGACCAGAGCGGACCTTTCCGGCTGCCCCAGAAGCAGGCGAACCTGCTCTATCGCATCGGCAAGACCCAGGCGGCGTTGATGTCCCAGCTCGAACGGCGGCCTTCGGTCGAGGAGATCGCCGAGGCGATGGAGGTCGATCCGGCGGACGTCACCACGCTGCTCCAGGTTTCCGATGAAAACATTTCCCTGTCGGCGGTGATCGACGAGGAACACGAGTTTCATCTCTCCGACAAGCTCGAACAGGACACGATTCCCTCCGCCGATGCGATCATGGTGCGTGGCGCCCTGCGAACCCAGGTGCGCCAGGCGCTCCACGAACTCGACGAAAAAGAACGCAAGGTGATACTGCTGCGCTTCGGCTTGACCGGTGAGGAGCCGCGTACCCTGAAGGAGATCGGCGAGATGATGAACCTCTCCCGGGAGCGGATTCGACAGATCGAGGCTCAGGCCCTGCGCAAGCTGAACAAGTCCTCGAGAACCCAGCAGCTCAGGAGCTACCTCAACTGATGGAGCCGGGCCGGCATGGCAAGGAGCTTTCCGCGACTCCCCCGGGGGGGGAGAGTTGCCCTCTTTGTCGAGGTACCGGTTTCGAGATCCACAGCAGTGACCATGGCAGCTACGCGCGCCCCTGTGCCTGCGCGACCCGCCAGCGCCTGGCCCTGCGGCGGCGCTCGGCGCGGATTCCCGAACGCTATCGCCACTGCTCCCTCGAGCACTTCGACCTGCTCAACGACTCCCTCGGGCGGGCCGTGAGCTGGTGCCGGCGAATCGTCGACGAGTTCCCTTCCGGCGAGTCTTTCGGATTGCTGCTGATCGGGCCTTCCGGAGTCGGCAAGACCCATCTGGCGGTGGCGGTGCTGCGGGAACTGGTAGAGCAGCGGGGGGCGGTGGGACTCTTCGCCGAGTTCAACGACCTGCTCCGGCGGATCCAGGAAACTTTCGACCGCCGTTCCCAGACCCCGAGTTGGGATGTCCTGCGCCCCGCGCTCGAGGCCGATGTGTTGCTGCTCGACGACCTGGGCGCGACGCGCATGACGCCCTGGATGCGCGATACTCTCGCCCTGATCATCAACGAGCGCTACAACCAGCGCCGGCTGATTCTGGCCACCACCAATCAGGACGAGGATCCTCCCCCGGGGCAGGAGTCGCTGTCCGACCGCATCGGTGAACGGCTCGCCTCGCGCCTGGCGGAGATGTGCTGGACCGTGCGGCTCGAGGGCAAGGACTACAGGCGGCACGTCAGTCGGGCTGGACGCGTCTTCCGCAGCGATCGCTGAGTCACCCCTGGCGGCATGGGGCCCACCTTCCGGCCGTTTTCGCCGGTCGTGGTGCCCGTTGGGCGCCCGCGGGGGGCCTCTTCCCCCGCTTCCGGGCTAAACTGGCGCCGGCCGGCACCCACTCGCCGGCGTCAACCGGAGGAAAGGTCCGATGTCCGAACAGCCCCTCGTGCTCAGGGAAACCGATGCCCCCCTGGCCCGCGTGATCATCAATCGTCCAGACAAGCTCAACGCCCTCAACGCCGAGGTGATCCGCCGACTCGGCGACGCCTTCTCGGCCCTGGGGCGGGAGGAAGAGGTCAAGGTCATCATTCTCACCGGGGCCGGCGACAAGGCTTTCGTGGCGGGAGCCGACATCGCCGAGATGGCTGCCATGACGCCCGAACAGGCCCGGGAGTTCGCCAGGCAGGGCCAACGGATCGGGGCGATCCTCGACGGCCTCGGCAAGCCCGTCATCGCGGCCGTCGGGGGCTTTGCCCTGGGGGGGGGGTGCGAACTGGCCATGATGTGTCACCTGCGCGTGGCGGCGCCGGGGGCCAAGTTCAGCCAGCCGGAGGTCGGGCTCGGCCTGATCCCCGGCTTCGGCGGTACCCAGCGGCTGGCTCGCCTGGTCGGCGAAGGGCGGGCACTGGAGATGATCCTCGGTGGGCAGATGATCGATGCGGCCACCGCCCACCGGTGGGGCCTGGTGAATGTCGTCGCGGAAGAAGGAACCGCCCTCGAGGCCGCCGAGGCCCTGGCCCGGCGTCTGGCCCGCCAGGGTCCCGTGGCGCTGGCGGCGTGCCTGAGGGCGGTGCGCTCCGGGCTGCAGATGCCCCTCGAGCAGGCTCTCGAGTACGAGGCCGCACTCTTCGGCGGCATCTTCGCCACCGAGGACATGAGAGAGGGTACGGCGGCCTTCCTCGACAAGCGCAGGCCCAACTTCCAGGGTCGCTGAGAGCAGGGCGGCGGACCGGCGATGCCATATCCCAGGCGGCGCTTTCTTCTCGTCGCTTTCATCGTGCTCGCGGTCGCGGCGGTGGTCTTCGAGACGACCCGCCGCCGTCCCGAGCCGGTGGAGCCGGTGGGCTCACCGCCGCCATCCCATGCCAACGAGACCGCTCGCCTGGAAGGCGGCTTCCGCTGGAGCACGACCCGGGCCGGCCGCGCCCTTTTCGACCTGGCGGCCGGTCGGCTGCTGGGTTTGGAGGGGGGCGTCCATCTGCTCGATGACGTGCAGGCCCTGCGCCTCTACCTGGACGACGGTCGGGTCGTTCTCCTCTCGGCCCAGCGTGGTCGCCTCAACTTGGCCCTGAGCGAGGGGGCCGGCGTACGGATCTCCCTGCTCGACCAGGTGGAGGTGGTGGATCCCGACGGCGCGCGCCTGCGCACCGACGAGCTGGTCTACGATGCCCAGACCCGGGAACTCTTCTCTCCGGGGCCGGCCGTCATGACCCGGCCGGGAAAGCTCCGGGCCGAACTGGGCTCCTTCATCTACCGGCCCGACGGTCGGGTTCTCGAGATTCGGGGGCGCTTCCGGCTCGGGCCGATCGATGGTGGTGGATGGGTGGTGGATGCCTCCCGAGCCAGCTACCGCCTGGCGACCGGTGAGATGGTCTTCACCTCTCCCCTGCGGCTGAATGGAAGCCGGCGCACTTTGATCGCGGCTCGCGCGACCCTTGCGTTCGGGGAGGGGACGTCGGAGTCGACCTTTCGGGGCGATGGTCCCGTCCTGGCATGGAGCGGCGGACCCGGCCGGCGCTGGCAGCTCGCGGCGGCGGGAGTCGACGCGACCTTTGCCGGTGAGCCGCCGGAA
Source organism: Acidobacteriota bacterium (assembly GCA_030949985.1). NCBI lineage: Bacteria > Pseudomonadati > Acidobacteriota > Acidobacteriota bacterium. The sequence goes on along the minus strand of JAUZRX010000049.1, from coordinate 29,787 downwards.
CCCCGTTCGTTCGTCGCCCGGGGGCCCGTGTCGCTGGTCTACTCCCAGGCCCTCGCCGGGCGCAACCGGCGGAGCCGCCTCCAGGCCTCGCGGCTTCTCTGGGAGCCGACGGGAGAACGGGCGGAGGGCCGTCACCGACTTCGGGCGGGTCCTGGGTTTGATCTTGAGTCAGGTCGGCCGGGCGGAGTCGACGAGTACCGGGTCTCCGGTCAGTGGCTCGAGGTTCTCGAGGACGGGGAGGGCGCCCCCGTGGCGCTCCGGGCCTGGAAGGAGATCCACATCGAGGAACCGGAAGGGGCGGCGGCGGAGGGCCACGAGTTGCGCTGGGAACGGCAGCAGCCGGGGCGGGTCGTGCTGCACGGCGAACCGGCCAGGGCCTGGCGGGCGGGGAATCTGATCGAAGCGCCGCGACTGGTGTTCGAAAGACAACGGGAGGTGCTGATCGGCGAAGGCGGTGCGTTGACCGAGATCGCCTCGATGCACGAGGATGACGGTTCGCTCTTCGAGGGTGACGAGCCGGTTCGCGTGCGGTGCAACCGGGTGGAGATGCCCCGAAAAGAGGCGGGACTGATCGTCTTCGAGGGTTCCGTACAGGCCTGGCAGGCGGCTGCCTCACTGCGTGCCCGGCGCCTGGTGATCGACCAGCCGGGCCGCAAGCTTCGCGCCACCGGTGGCACGCACCTGCGCCTGGAGAGCCGGCGGAAGAGTCCGGGAGGCGGCGAGGAGACCAAGACTATTCGCGTCCAGGGCGATGCCCTGAGCTACGCCGCCGGTTCCCGCGAGGCGGTCATCGAAGGTCACGCGAGCTACGAGGAGCCGGGCGGCCAGATCGTGCGGGCCGAGCGCATCACGATTTTGCGCGGCCGGCCGGGTGGGGTCGAGCGCATGGAAGCGCGAGGGCGGGTGCGCCTGGTGGCTCCCAAGGCTCACGGTGGCGGGGACCTGCTGCTGTGGGAAGGTGGAGCGCAGGGTGTGGTGATCCTCCGGGGCATCGAGGCCCTCGCCCGCCTGGCCCTCCCGCCGGGAAAGATGATCGAGGCCGAGGAGATACGCTACGATCTGGGCACCGGGGAGGTGTCCACTGCGGGACGGGCTGTTTTCCAGGGCGCCGAGGGGAACGAGAAGAAAGGGGACGAGCCATGAGGGCCTCGGCCGAAGGCCGGGCGGATTGCCTGGGGTCGCGGGATGGACAGGCGCCGCCGGTCAGCCTGGTCGCCGAAGATCTGCTCCGGGTGATTCGCAAACATCGCATCGTCGAGGGCGTCAGCCTCGAGGTGGAGCCGGGAAGCATCGTTGGACTCCTCGGGCCCAACGGGGCGGGGAAGACCACGACCTTTTCCATGATCGTGGGTCTGACGGATCCGGACCACGGGGATATTCGCCTGGGCGAGAAGTCGCTGATCGGGCTGCCGCTCCACCGTCGGGCTCTGGAGGGGATCGCCTATCTGCCCCAGGAAGCCAGTATCTTTCGACGGCTCACCGTCAGCGGGAATCTCCAGCTCGTTCTCGAAGCGCTGGCCTGTGACGAAGATCAGATCCAGGACGAGACCCGCCGCCTGCTCGAGGCCTTCGGCCTCGAGAACGTGGCGGATCGACCGGGCTACCTGCTCTCGGGAGGAGAGCGGCGCCGTTGCGAAATTGCCCGGGCGATGGCCCTCCGTCCGCGCCACCTGTTGCTGGACGAACCCTTTGCGGGTATCGACCCCATCGCGGTAGCGGAAATCCAGCGCATCGTCCGGCGTCTGGCGGGGGAGGGGATCGGTGTCCTGATCACGGACCACAACGTCCGGGAGACATTGCAAATTACGGACCGCGCCTATATCATCAACCGCGGGAAGATCTTCAGGAGTGGGTCGCCGGCGGAACTGGCCGAAGACCCTGAAGTCCGGGCGGTCTACCTCGGCCAGGACTTTCGGCTGGAGTAGGTTTCCGGGCATCCTGGGATCTGTTGTCGGGGAGGCTGCCGGCTTCCGGGCCGACTCCTCGGCCGAATCCACACAGCCGGACGAGGCGGGCTGAAAGCGAACCGTTCGGACCGACTGGAGCGCCATGCCTCAACTCGAGCAAAAACTCCAAGCCAGGCTGGTACAAAAACTCATCATCACTCCCCAATTGCAGCAGGCGATCCGTCTGCTGCAGCTTTCCAAGCTCGACCTCCAGGAGGAAATCAGCCAGGAACTGGTCGAGAACCCGGCTCTCGAAGAGGCCGGCACGACCACCGAGATGCCTGGAACTCCCAGCGAGGCGCCGGCGCAGGAGTCCTCCGACACCCGCGAGGTGACCACGGGGACCGAGGGTGACCGCAAGGACGACGACTTCGACTACGCCTCCTACTTCCGCGACCTGGAAGACAGCTACCGGCCGACGAGTGGCACCTGGGAACACCGCAGCGCCGACGAATTGCCCACCATGGAGAAGGTGCTCTCCAGCCAGGGCCAGCTCTCGGACCATCTCCTGTGGCAGTTGGAGATGAACTTCAGCGGCCGTCGCGAACGGATGATCGGCGAAGCGATCATCGGCAACCTGGACGAGAAGGGCTATCTCGAAGCGAGCATCGAGGAACTCGCCGGCATGGCCCCGGAAGGGCAGACCTGGGAGCCGGAGGTCGTCGAGGAAGTGCGCCGGCGGGTCCAGGCTTTCGACCCCGTCGGTGTGGCCAGCTACGACCTGCGAGAGTGCCTGATGGTGCAGCTCGAGGTGACCGGGCTCGCCGACACCCTGGCGGCGCGGATCGTGCGGGACCACATGGACCTGCTCGAGCGCAAGCGGCTGAGCGAGCTCGAGAAGGTACTCGAGGTCGATCCTGAAGAACTCGACGCCATCGTCGAGGTGATCCGGCAGTTGGATCCCCGGCCCGGTGAGAAGTACAACCCCCAGGCCACGACCTATATCACGCCCGATGTGTACGTGATCAAGGATGGCGACGACTATCGCGTGCTGCTCAACGAAGACGGCCTGCCGCGCCTGCGCATTTCTCCCGCCTATCGCAAGCTGCTCAGCCAGGCCAAGAGCGAAACCTCGGACGCCACGACCAACTCCTTCGTGCGGGAAAAGGTCAAGGCGGCGTTTCGCCTGATCCGCTCTCTCGAGGAACGTCAGCGTACGATCTACAAGGTGGCGGAGAGCATCGTCAAGTTCCAGCGAGGATTCCTCGACAAGGGGCTCGATCATATTCGGCCACTGGTGCTCAGGGATGTGGCCGAGGATATCGGCATGCACGAATCCACCGTCAGCCGGGTGGTGAACCACAAATACATGCACACCCCGCGCGGGTTGTTCGAGATGCGCTTTTTCTTCCACAGCGGGCTGGCTTCCCATGGCGGTGACGCGATCTCTTCACTGACCGTCAAGGAGAAGATCAAGCGCCTGGTCGCCGGTGAAGATCCCAAGCGCCCGCTCAGCGATCAGGCGATCGCCGAGGCCCTCCGGACCGAGGGGCTGAAAATTGCGCGTCGTACCGTTGCCAAGTATCGCGAAGAACTGAGGATTCCATCTTCCACCCAGAGACGCAGCGGCCGATGACCGATCGCGCTATCGGCAGCTGTGACCGTCTCGGCCATCGCCTGACTCAACTGTCCCGAGGAGGATGAGGATGACCATCAACATCACCGGTCGTCACCTGGATTTGACCCCCGCTATCCGCAACCATGCCGAAAAGAAGATCGCCAAGCTGGGGCGGCTCGTGGAGGACCTGGACCTGCAGGTCACGCTGGACGTGGTCAATCACCGGCAGAGCTGTACGATCGTGGCTCGCGGGCGAGGCGGCACCTATACGGGCGAGGTGACGGACGACGACCTGTTCGCCGCCATCAACGAGGCGGTCGATGTGCTCGCGCGGCAGCTGCGCAAGAGCAAGACCTCCCGCCTGGCGGATCGGCGTGGTGGAGCCGAGTCCATCCGTCACCTGGGAGAGGAAGCCGGCGAGGCCTGAAGCGTCCCGACCGGGGGCGGATGCTGCCAAGTGATGGATGCGCGGGCCCTTCGCGGGGAGGGCGCGCTCGCCGTTCGAGTGCGGCCGACCGGCGGTGTCACCCGGCATCCGCTCTTTTCTCGCCGGTCTTGAGTACGGCAAACGGGATCTGAGCCACCCGGCAATCGAAAACGGATCCACCGGGACGGCAGTGGCTTCGCCCGGAGTGAGGTCGGCCCGCCTTTGGGCCAGGGTCTCGGCCGACCGGGGAAGGGAGCGGCGGGGACCGCAAGCATGGTCAGCGCTGCTCGGCGGGCTTCCTGCTTTGGCGGGCGTCTTTCAGCCGGTCACTCTCGCCGTTCATTTCCAGGATGTGAGCGTGGTGGGTCAGGCGATCGAGCATGGCGGCGGCGAGCCGTTCGCGCTTCCAGCGCCGGCTTCCGAATCCGGGACCAGGCGACTCCTTGCGGGATGACCTTGCCGTCCAGGCCGGGAACCCGTTGGATCTCCGGGAGGCCGGCCTCCTTCCAACGCCGTTGCGCCCGGCGGTTGCGCCTTTCGCGGACCTCTTCGTCGAGCAGCACCTGCAGGGAGGTCAGGTGGGTGCCTCCGGTTTCGATAACTTGGCGGGCTGGTTTTCTGGTAACAGCGTGGCCTCGAGGGCAAACGCAACACCCCGGGTTGCCGCTCGACACGCGCTTCCAGCGCACCGTCCAGCCCTGGCGCACTGCCATAGAGGCACTCGCAGGACCTTAAGGGCCCTCCGGGCCCGGCCAGGCGATCTCGGCCACCGGCTTCTTCCGCTGCTCTTCTCGCCGGCCGGGGTTGCGCCAGGTCGCAAGCCCCTGGAACAGAATCTCTTGGATGCCGGCGCGGGGTGCTTCGAGAGAGCCCGAACCGCCGGGAAATCTCCCGCTTCGATACGCCTTCGGCGTACAACGGCCTGCACTCCAGGATTTGGCTCGTCTCGATCCCACCCACCTGCGGCCCGCCTATGCCTGGCGGAGGCCAGGCCATTTTGGAAGGAACTCGGGGTGCACCGCCTTTCCTGCGTTCCGGTGGGTCTGTTGTCGATTGCCGTGTGGGCCGGGCGGGGTTCGTCGCGCTCGGGCCCTTTTTGAGGCGTTTCCCGGCGTGCCGCTTGCGCCGATCCTTTCCCGGATCCGGGGCCGGGGTGACGCGGGAGGGGGCTTCGGGGAGAGCCTCGTCAGGCCTTCGACCCGCGCCCTGTCTCCGTTGGGGCCGATGAGGATCCAGCAACGCAGTGGCCGCAGACCTTCATCCGTACCCCTGCCGCCCGATCGTCCTTCTCCCATCGATCACGTCGGTCCCGAAACAGGCATTCGACAGGCCGGCCGCTCCGGCGTGTCCCGCGACGTTCGCCCCGTGGGCGCGAACCGCTGCCGGCGGCCTCGCCCGGACCGGCAAACAGGCGCTCCCGGGACCCGCGGGCCCTTGGCACGCGACCGGGGCGGTCGGGCGAGAGCGGTGCGGGGGGACGAAAAAAGCGGGGCCGGCGTGAAGCCGGCCCCGCGAGCTAGCGAACTAGCTGTACCCGCCTACTGGCAGTCGCCGATGCTCGGGTCACGATCGCCCTGCTGAGAGGGATCAGCCTGGTTGTTCCAGGAGTATTGATCGTGCCTGGCGAGATACCAGGTAGCCGAACCCGCGGCCGGATTGGCCGGGTCGGAATCGCTGGTGGTGGCGAGGTTGCCGTGGAAGCAGCTACCGCTGAAGCTGCCGGGCAGGGAGGCGACGTCACCCTTCGAGGTGTCGTAGCCCGTGCCGTCACAGCCTGCGTTGGCGTCGGCCGTCCAGCTGAAGTCGGTCTTGTTGGCGCTGAAGACCAGGCCCGTAGCGTAGCAGTCGGTGACCTGCGTGTTTCCGGTGTCCACCGTGACCTGGACGCTGTCCTGACAGCTCGGGGTCGAACTGCAGCGGACGAGGACGTCATAGGTCGTGGTGTAGACCGGGTTGACGAGGACCGTGGGATCGGTCAGCCAGTCGCGAACGACCGTGCCGCCGGTCTCGAAGCGGTACTCGATGGCACCCCCGAAGCAGGTGTCGGTGGCGGACTTGCTGGCGTCGAGGAAGACCGCGTGGCCACCGGCACCCGAGAGGGCCGTGCTGCTGGATGCATCCGACACGCCGTCGCGATCGAAGTCACAGTACTGGGCGGCGGTATCGGTACAGGCCAGAGCCGGCTTGGGCTGGCTGTTCTTGTCGTTCCGGGGGTAGGGCAGGACGGCGGCGCGAGCCGTTGCGGTGGTGCAGTTGTTGGTCGGGCAGGTCGCACCGGTCCCGTGGGTGGCGTTGTCGACGGACACCGTGGAAGGAGCGCTACGGGTGCCGGTGATCTCGAACATGTCGATGTACCAGCCATCGTCGCGGTTTCCACAAACAAAGGTGTCAGCACAGAAGTCGAAGCCAGGCAGTCCACCCGGAGAGGCGTGGAAACGAATCAGCACCTGGCGTCCCTGCCACGGAGTGAGGTCGTACTTCTTGTGAGCCCAGATACCGGGTCCTGCACCGACCTCGTAGATTCCGGCAACTTCGGAGTCGATTTCACCGGTCTCCGGGAAGCAGTTGTCCGAAAGGAAGACGAGGGTCGATCCGAGGATGGCGGAGAAGTCGCTATCCTTGCGGGTACGGCCCACGCAGGTGTCGCTGAGGTTCGGGAAGCAGGTGCTCGACGGGCCGAGGTCGACCGAGTTGTTGAAGAAGTCGTCCTCGTTGCTGCCGTCATCGGAAGGCTCATACATGCAGTTGATGAAGTTGGGGAAGCGCCAGCTCTGCTCGGTGTTGAGGTAAGCGCGCAGGGGCTCCCAGCGCTCGGAACCGCTGAGATCGCCGGTTTCGAGCGTGTCGCACTCGTTGTTCCCGTTGTCGTCGACGCAGATGTAGGTCAGACCTGCGTCGAAGGCGTCGGGGTGATCGAGGCCGACGAAGAGGCGGCCGTCGAGAATCGACATCTGCGTCCAGTAGGAGAGTTCGGGGTTGCCGAGTCCGAGCTGGATGCTGTTGGCGGTCTCGATCCACCGCATGCGGTTCATGTAAGTCGAGTGGTTATCGTCGAAAGGCTCCGGCGAGTAGTTCACGAACGACAGAGCCAGGGAGTTGGTGCCGTTGCTGGGTGCACCGGGGTTGATCGACTTGGCGCCGCCGAGGAAGACGTCGTCGGTGGCGGGGCAACCGGCGACACCCTGGCTGGTGCAGCCGGTGATGGACTCCAGGTGCCATTCGTTGGCCGAGTTGGAGTAACCCTCACCCAGTTCGCAGAAGTCGGCCGGGTCGGTGTTGTTACCGAACGGATTGGCCGGATCGTTGTACTGGCAGCGGGTACCGTCGAGTTCGGCGGGATCGTCACCGGTGTTGTGAGTCGTCCAGTTGGCGAACAGCGCCGTGTCGTTGGCGTAGCTTTCGAAGTCGTCCGTGAAAGTGCTGGGGGCGCCACCCTCGGTGACGTCGAGGTTGTGGACGACCTTGAACTGCTGCACCACCGCGGTACCGAAGACCGGAATGTCGAACTTGTCGGTATCTCCGGGGAAGCGGCGGCTGCCGGAACCGTTGGAACCGGGGGTGGCCCGTCCGAGGGCCTGCAGCGTGACGGTGAAGGTAGAGGCGAAATCGGTGCCGGTGTCGCCCGCAGGCCGGGTGACGGCGGCAGCCTTGAAGGTGAAGGCGTCGCCGATATCCCCGCTGAAGACGTCGGAACCGGTGGTGCCGCGGGCTTCGAGGCGATCGATTTCGATCAGGTCGTCGGTCAGGCACTCGACCTTGTCGCTCTCCGTACCGAGGCGCAGCTTGACGTCCTCGAGCGCGAAGTCGGCGAGGTTACGAACCTGGACGTTGATCGTGACGATCTCGCCGGGATCGGCGAAGCCGTCACCGTCACCATCGTCGGTCACTTCGATCTGGCCGATGATCACGTCGGCGATATCGAAGCTGGCGAAGGTGCTGTCGGTGATCGGATTGTCGAGGCAACCGCAGTCGTCATCGGAGAAGCGAGGCGGCTGGCCCGACTCGTGGGGAGTACGGCCCGGAGCGAGGGACGAAGTGGTCGGACAGTGCTCCGAGGCGTTGTCGACGATGCCGTCGCCGTCGTCGTCGAAACCGGCGATTCCGGGCTGGCCGTCAGGGCCGTAGCGGTTGGCGCCGTTGGCGTCGTGGACGCCGTCGTTCTGATCGACGTAACGAGCGGTGATCGACGGGGTGTCGAGGCCGTTGAAGGCGAGATAGAGCAGGCCATCACCGGCGTTGGCGGTGGCCGTGGTGGTCTTGATGGTACCGACGAAGTGGTCCGCACCCGGCTCGAGACGATCGAGACAGAGGGTCTCTCCGGTGCGCTCGGCCTCGGAGAAGACGTTGATCTCGACCTCGAGCTCGCCGTCGCCGTCACAATCGATCAGGTTGCCGTCCGGCACCGGATCGGTGACGCTGACAGAGACTTCGCCGTCACCGTCGAAGGTGTTGGCCGTCTCGCCCAGGGCGACGACAGCGCAGCGGCCTTCGAAGTTGTACGGAGAAGCGGTGGAGCAGTTGTCCTGGGCCTGGTCGATGGGGTGGACTTCCTTCCACTCGACGACCATGTTGTCGATGCCCAGTCCGTAAGAGGCGACGGCCGGATCACCGCTGGCCTCGAAGACTGCGAAACCGACTTCGGCCTGCCAGGTGTCGCCGACAGGGAAGTAGAAGTCCTCGAGGGTGTTGAACTCGAACTTGCCGGCGCCGCGTCCACCGCGGGCGATGCCGTTGACCAGTTCGGGTCCCATCGGGCGTTCACTGTGGTACTTGAAGGTGCCGTCGCTGGCGGCGTCGGTGGAGAAGGCTGCAAACACGCCCTCGTCCGTCTGGCCGTCACCGCAGGTGTCGTCCCATCCCGCGCCGGCGTTGATCGGCTTGAGCGGGACGCCGTTGGCGTCGGTGTGGGGGGTGCAGCGGTAGACCAGTCCGCCGGAGGGGTTGCAGGCGGAGTGGGAGAAGCAGGAAGCGCCGGCACGCGGGCCTCCGTCACAGGTGGTGCAGGGACAGCTGTCGCCCAGATCGTCGATCAGGCCGTTGCCGTCGTCGTCGACACCGCACTCGCCGGGACAGCCGTCCGGGCCGAGGTCGAAGTCGTTGTCGCAGTCGTCGTCGGTGGGACGGGGCAGGGCCTCGTCGTATTCCGCCGCGGTGAAGTCGTCGGCGGGATCGGCCGTGCCGTTGTCGTCGACGATGATCGTGTCGAGGTCGTTGAAGTAGCAGCCACGGCGACCGTCGCGGTTTCCACCCTTGGAGGTGAAGGCCTGGTTACCGTAGTTGCTGGAGGCCGGATCGTCGTCGGTGGGACCGAAGAGGTGGGCTCCATCGAAGATGTTGAGCTGGCCGCCGTTGATGGCGCCGGTGGCGTTGCCGAAGATGCCTCCGTGGATCTGGGTGTCACCGAGGAGGACTTCGTTACCGGCGACGTCGAGATCGAACTCCCAGGTCCAGAGCGTGTCGTCCGCCTGGTCCCACTGAGCGACCCAGGACCAGTCCGTGATCTGGGTGCGCCAGTCGAAGCCATCGGGGTGGGAGCCGAAATGCACAGGGTGGATTTCGGGCGTCCGAAGGAGTTCGAACCAGAGTTCGTTCCCCTCGGTGCCCGCTTGGGCGTCGTACTCTTCGCAGTTGGTAGCGTTTTCCTCGGTCTGGCCGCGGCAGGCGGTTCCGGTGTCGTGGGAAGAATTCCAGCTTCCGATGTGACCGGTATGCCAGATGCCACCGGGGCCGCTGCCGCCGTCGTCGTTGGCCATCCAGCCGCAACCGCCGGTGGTGCTCCAGTTCTGGTCGAGAACGAAGTTGCCGTTCTTGTCCTCGGCAGCGTCGAAGACACCGTCGAAGTTCTCGTCCTCACCCCAGTTGGAGATCAGCAGGCCGCCGGTCGCCTTGGACTGGGAGTTGACGCCGGTACGGAAACCTTCGTCGTCCACGTCGAAGGTCCAGGGGCCCGAGAAGCCGGGGTTGCCGCAAGTGTAGGAGTTACCGTTCTCCTCGCAGTCCGGCGTTCCGTTGTTGTCTTCGTCGCCGGCGGCAACCATGTTCTCGAAGTCGACGATCTCGCTCCGGCCCCGGCGAATGAAGTCGAGGGGGTCGAAGGGGTTGCGGGCGATCGAAGATTCCCACTTCTCGTCGTTGTTGAGGTCGTAACGGACGTTGGCGCAGCCCGTCGGACAGTCGGTGATGTAGAAGTGCTCATCGTCGTCGGCCTGGGCCAGGACGGTGAAGGTGGTGCAGTCCGCGACCTGCTGGCCGGTCTTTTCGCCTGCCAGGCAGACATCGAGGTCGACCATGTCACGCCCGGGAGGCGTTCCGGTCACCGCGAAGTTGAAACGCGAGAGCTGCTGGGTTTGAGCCGGCAGCAGGCCGAGCTTCTGCTGGGTGTCGTAAACCGTGACGTAGGTCACCGGCACGCAGTTGTCAGGAGTCGGGTTGGCCCGGTGCTGACAGACGTCCAGGCTGACGGTGGCGTCGATCAGGTCGACCAGATCCAGGTTGAAGAAGCTGACCGAGAGCGAGAAGGACTCGTTCTGGTCGAGGTAGTTGTCGTCGTCGCAACCGCCGATGAGCAGGAACGGATAGTCCGGTCCAATCTGGCGGACGAGGCTGACGTCCATGTCCGGCTGGCAGTCGACCCGGGCATTGGAGACGCGCTCGGTCAGGCCGCCGGAATCGTCGTTGTAGGTGACTTCGAGACGGTAGTCGTGATTGACGGTGAGAATGCCGTCGTTGTCCGTGGCCGTGCCGTGGATCGACAGGGGCAGCGGGCTCGCCGTCTGGTACTTGAAGACGTTGGCGTCGGGCTGCTCGAAGGTGAGGTTGGTCTCGGTATCCACCAGGGTGTCGGTCTCGTCGTAGACGCGAACCGTGGTCCGGCTGCTGACGACGCTCGGAGTACAGGTGGCGCTGTCGGGGCAGGACGGATCGGCGGCGTCGTCGACTTCCGTGACGATCACGTTCTCGTCGGCGTTGCAGGACACCGGGTTGGTGTCGAAGCGCACCGAGGAGCCGGCGGCCACGGGGCCGACGATGGCGATGCTGAAGGGCAGGTTGTTGGTGGTGCCGTCGACGCGGATGACCTCGACGGACCAGGTCCCGGCCTGCAGCAGGGGCAGGTAAGGATTGCCGCCGGGGGTCTTCGGGTAATCGCTGAACTCACCGGGCACATAAACCGCCTCGGTGTTGTTCTCGGGATCCTTCCAGTCGGCGTAGGAGAAGCCGGCATCAGTGACCATGTGCTCGGGGATGGAGTAGTTGTAGCCATCCGCGCTGCCGTCACTGTCGAGGTCGTTGAAAGTCGAGGGATCGCGGTCCGGGAACTCCGAGAAGGCGTTGCCCGTGTAGACCGTGTCGTCGGCGTTGCCGCAGGTGCCGTCGGCGCCGCAGTAGCGAACTTCGAGGTCGAGGTTGTTGTCGACGGTGCCGTCCGCCGTGGGCGGATCGTGCCAGACGAGAACGACGGCCAGGTCTTCGTCGGTCGCCAGGACCTCGAACTCGGCCGCGCCGGTGCCGCCGGGGGTGGTACCGATGGTGGCGGGCAGCGACAGGTGGCTCACGCCGTCGTCACCGGGGTTCTTGTCGATGTCGCCCGGCAGGTCGTGGAGGATCATGCCGGCCGGGGTGTCGGGGTCGTCGGCCAGGGGCAGGGAGTTTTGCAGCTGCACCATGCCGTAGCCCCAGACGTTGTTGAAACGGCCATCGGCGATACCGCGGGAGCCCGCAGGCAGAGGCTGGGCGCCGGCGATGAGGATGGCCTTGGTCAGGGCGGAGCTGACAGCGGCGACCTTGTCGGCCGAGTTGCTGGCGTTCTGGTCGGTACCATCAGGGTAGAAGCCCTCGGCCAGGTACTCGCCGACGATGGCGGCGGTTCCTGCCAGGGAGGGGGCGGAGAACGACGTACCGGAGCTGGACTGCTGGGTGCAGCCGGCGGCGCCGGTCTGGTTCTCGGGCACTCCGGGGCCCTCTTCAGGACCGAAGCAGGCGTAATCGGAGCCTTCGGCCATCAGCAGGGGAGCGACGCGCAGACGGGAGCCGGCAGAGGGACCTTCCGAGCTGAAGCTCCAGACGAAGGAGGCCGGACCCGCTGAGGCGCCGACGGGCACGCAGTTCTTGCACGAGGCTTCGTTGCTGATGTTACCCGGGCTGGCGGAAGTGCCTGAAGTTTCCTTGGCGCCCTCGTTACCGGCGCTGACGGTGACGAAATTGATCGGATTCTGGAAGATCGCGTCGTCGTAGTCGGAGGCGCCGGTGGTGTAGAGCGGATCGGTGTTGGGCGCCGGAGTCGACCCGAACGAGAAGTTGTGGATGTTGGCATCGTAGTCGTTCCAGGGGGTCACCACGTTCTGGAACGCGTTACCGGCGGAAATACCGCCCGACTCGGGGCAGCCGCTGGTGGCGTCGTAGAAAACCACCCGGGCACCCTTGGCCACGCCGTCGAAGGCCGTGTCCCGCAACTCGGAGAACTGGCCATTGTTGTCGGCGTCGGTATAGAAGCCCGCGCCGAAATCACGAACCCAGGTCTTGTTGGGATCGTTCGGGTCGTCCGTCGGGCTCGGGGCCGCGGAGGTGGGGACGGCGCCGCGGGTGGCGTTACCAGTGGCGACGCCGCTGGAAACCTGCCCGTGGGTACCCTGTCCGCCGTTGTCGGCCGAGGTGTCGCAGGACGAGAGGTCGCCGCCGCCACCGAAGTCGGCGGCCGTGCGGTAGCAGATCACCTTGCGGTGATCGGCAAGCACGTGGCAACCGGTGCCGCCGGTCCAGCCGGAATCCGCGCTCGTGTCGGCGAAATCGGCGGCATCGACGGAGAGGCCGGAGTCGGTGACGTGAATGCGCTGGCCGTCACCATCGAGACCGACGATCCAGTAGGTGAAGTCACCCAGATCGGCGGTGCGGCTCTGATGGTTGAGAGCGCTGTCGGAGTGCAGGAACACCGGCGCGTCGTCGGCGATGGAGCTGATGGCCTCGATCCGCGCGATCTGCGGAATCAGGGAGGCGTTGGCCTGCACCTTGACGACGCCGCGGGAGCCCATCGTCGCACTGGTGACGGTGGCGCCCAACTGGGTCAGGCGCTGGACGACGGGCTGCAGGGCCTCGCCGGGGAAGAGGTTGATCTGCAGGTCGAAGATCGGCGAAGCCGCCTTCTCCGGCGTCGTTGCCCAGGCCGTGCCCACGGTCGGAGCGATGCGGTAGGCCGGGTGGTAGGGCTCGAGGAACTGCAGCAGCGGTGACGAGGAAACCAGGCCGTAGGCCGCCTGGTCCATACGCAGGATCAGACCGTTGACCGGAACCTGTCCAACGATTTCCGCTCCCTGGGATGCCAGGGTCTCGGCGAAAGGTTGAGCCAGGGCCGAGGGCCGGAGTTGGGCCAGGAAGTACTGCTTGGCGCCAGTCGCCAGGCCACTGAGGTTACCGGTGAGATCAGCGGGAAGCGCAAGGTCCTCGCCGATGCGGAAGCTGCCCACCGCGGTGCGCAGGACATTGTTGTCGCGCATCGAAGCCAGGGGCAGGTCGCCGTAGTGGGGGCCGCTGGTATAGGGCCACCAGGCGACGGTGCGCGGGAAAAGGGTCGGCTGATTCGGACCCTCTTCGCGAGCCGTCACCTGCTTCGGCGAAGGACTGGGGGTGGTGGATGTCGCCACCACGCTGGACAGAGACAGCGCCCCGATACACAGGATGATCATCATCCATTTCAGGGCTGCCGACCGTTCGTGCATGACCTCCTCCTCCAGGAGAACAGCGGATTGTGAACTCCCACCCCCCTCCGGGGCGGGCAACAACGGCACCGGACCCGGTAGGAGCCCGGTGGGACACGGACCACCTGTCTTGGGAGCGGCGGCCACGCGGGACCCGTGGCGCTCGCGCCCGGACAGACGTCAAGGCGCCGAGAAGCTACGATGATGGCCAGTCCGCGTCAAGGGAGATTGACGGCGTTGTCGAGGTTGAAAACCCTTTGGTTTCAGGCGATTTTCGGGGGGGCGGGGAGCGAACTGTTGGATGGGCGCCACTTTAGCCGTTCTTGCGGATCCGGCCCCGCAAAGGGCCGTGACGGGGGTACCGCAGGGGCCGTCCCGGCAAGGCCCGCGCCGGGCGTGCGGGCTGCCCGTGGCGAGGGAGCGGGTTATGGTACCTGCGGCGGCTCCGGCGTCTGCGCCGGAGCGTCATCGGTTCCGCCTGCGGGGCCCCGGGAAGCCCGAAGAGGGCGATGGCGCACGAGAGAGGACTGAAATGAACAAGCCCGAGCCGGATCGGCGGGGAATCGACGCGAAACTGGAGTTGCTGCGGGCCTGGATCCGAGATCACCGTCCCCTCGTGGTGGCCTACTCGGGGGGGGTGGACAGCGCCCTTTTGACCCGTGTCGCCGTGGACGAGGTGGGTGACGACGTGGTGGCAGCCCTGGCCGTCGGGCCTTCTCTCCCGCGGCGGGAGCGGGTCATCGCCGAACGGATGGCTCGGGCGATGGGCGTACGCCTGGAGATCCTCGAGACCCGGGAGTTCGAAGATGAACGTTATCTTTCGAATGCCGGTGATCGCTGTTACTGGTGTCGCAGCGCCCTGGTCGAGGCCTTGCGGCCCTACGCCAGCCGGCGGGGCGCGCATCTGGCCTACGGTGCCGTGCCCGAGGACCTGGGGGACGACCGCCCGGGCATGCGGGCGGCGGAGGAGGGAGGGGTGAGCGCCCCGCTGATCGAGGTCGGCCTGACCAAAAAAGAGGTGAGAGAGCTGGCGCGGCGCTACCAGTTGGAGGTCTGGGACAAGCCCGCCTCCGCCTGCCTTTCGTCCCGGGTCGAGGTGGGTGAGCGGGTCACTCCCGGTCGTCTGGCCCGCATCGAGGCGGCCGAGGACGGGTTGCTGGCCATGGGGTTCCGGCAGGTGCGCGTGCGGGATCACGGCACCCTGGCCCGTATCGAGGTGGGGCGGGACGAACTCGAACGACTGCTCGCCCCCGAGACACGTCAGCGGGTGGCGGCCCTGGTGCGCCAGGCCGGCTTCGAGAAGGTGGCCGTGGACCTGGAAGGCTACCGCCCCGCCGGTTCCGCCGGGCGACTGCCCGCCCTCGGGGAGTGAGCCCAACGCCAGATCACCAGGCCCCGCAGGGCTGCTGCCGGCAGCGCTCCGAAGCGCCGCGAATCCCGGCTCCGGGCGCGATTGTCGCCGGCCAGGCGGAAGAAGCGGCCTTGAGGCGTGGACAGGACCCGCTCCACCCGCTTGATGACTAGGTCGCGATGGCCCGGCCGTCGCCCGGGCACCTCCGCCAGCACCAGGTCGCCCGCCGAGATGAACCGTGTGATGCCCGGGGGCCCCAGGGCCAGCGCCCGGTCCCCGGGGTGGAGGGTGGGCAGCATGCTGCGCCCCTGGATCGTGACCATCCGGGGGGCGAAAGCGGCGCTCAGCCCGCCCGCTCCGGCGGCGGCCAGCGCCAGGGCCAGGATCACTTGGCGGGCGACTTTCGCGGGGTCCGGGACGGCCGCCATCAGCGGATCCCCTCCGCCCGGGGGCGAGCGAGTCCTTCGCCGATCAACTGGAAGGCGAGGACGGCCAGGAAGACGGCCAGGCCGGGGAAGAGGACCATCCACCAGGCGCTGTCCACATGGGCCATGCCGTCCCGCAAGAGATTGCCCCAGGAAGGTTCGGGAGGGCGGACGCCCAGGCCGAGGAAGCCCAGGGCGGCCTCGACGAGAATCGTGCTCCCTGCGATGAAACTCGCGGGGACCAGGGCCGGGGCCAGGGCCTGGGGCAGCAGGTGAAGTCCGAGAGCCCGCAGGGGGCCTGCCCCCGCGGCCAGGGCGGCCACGTGCCGGTCCGAGCCCAGTTGCCGCCGTACTTCCAGGCGCACGAAACGGTAGATCATGGGCCACGAGAAGAGGCCGACCACCAGACCGACCCGCATGCCCTGGGGCAACGCCATGAAGGGGTGACTTTCCGGCAGGCCGATGAGCACCATGGCTCCGATCAGGGCGGGGAAGGCGTAGACCAGATCGGTTCCCCGGCTCAGCAGAGTGTCGAGCCAGATCGGGGCGCGCGAGGCCAGGGTGCCCAGCCCCACCCCCAGGGTCAGGGCCATGGCGGTGGCGACCAGGCCGGCGAGGAAACTCGGTCGTCCGCCGGCCAGCAACCGGGACAGAAGATCCCGCCCCAGTTGGTCGGTACCCAGGGGGTGATCGAGGGAAGGCGGGGAAAGAATCCGGTCTGTGCGGATTGTCAGGGGGTCGATGGAAAGCAGCACCGACCCCAGGCTGACGGTGCCGAGCAGAGCCAGCAGCGACAGGCCGAGCGCCAGCGCGGCTCCGCGGCGACGTTCGGCGCTCACGGTTGGGATCCTCCCACTCGCAGGCGCGGGTCGGCCAGCCGTCCCCCCAGGTCGGCGAGCAGGCTCCCGGCGACGGTCAGACTGCCGATCATCACCGTCATGGCCAGTACGACGGGAAAATCCCGGGCCTGGATCGCGACGACGAAGAGGCGTCCCATGCCGGGCCAGGCGAAGAGCGTTTCGATCAGCACCGCGCCGGTGACCAGGGACGGGAGGACCAGGCCGGCGAGGGTGACCAGGGCGACCAGCGAGGGCAGGATGCCATGCCGCCAGACGATGCGGGTTTCGCCCAGTCCACAGGCGCGGGCGAAGAGCGTCTGGATCGAGTCGAGGCCCTCCGCGGCGGTGTTCCGTGCAAATCGGGCGTAGAAGGCGAGCTGATGCAGGGCCAGGCAGGTGGCCGGCAGGGCCAGGTGGTGCAGTCGTGTGCCCAGGTCGGCGGCGCCACCCGCGGGAAGGCGGCCGTAGAGAGGAACCAGGCCCCAGCGCACGGCCAGCAGGGCTTGCAGGAGCATGGCGAGCCAAAAGACGGGCAAGGCGTAAAGAGCGACGAGTCCCACCAGGGCCGAGCGGTCCACCAGGCTGCGGCGGCGTCGGGCCAGCCACCAACCGAGCGGAAGGGACGTGACCAGGGCCAGCAGCGTGGCGCCCAGGGAAAGCTCGAGGGTCGGACCGAGGCGATGGGTCAGTTCGTCGATGACGGGGCGTCGTGTCCTCAGCGATCGGCCGAGGTCGCCGCGCAGAGCCCCGGTCAGCCAGTGGCCGTAGCGAACATGGAGCGGCGCGGCGAGGTTCCATTCCGAGGCGAGGGCGGCCCGTCGGGCCTCGTTCAGGGCCCGGCCCCGCTCCTGGCTCTCGAAGACCGCCAGGGGGTCCCCGGGAAGCCAGGTCATCACCGCGAAAGTGACGAACGAGAGGGCCACCACCGTCAGCACCGCTCCCAGGCAGCGCCCGAAGGCGTAGGCCAGCAGTCCGGGCGAGTGGGGAAGCGTGTTCAGGGTCACTCTCCCGCGGCGCTCCAGCGCCAGTTCGAGGCTCCGGGGATGAAGCGCAGGGGACCCAGCGGGCTGGTCTCCAGGTTTTCGAGTCGCCGGTCGTAGGCCAGGGGGGACATGGGGTAGAAGAGCACGGTCTGGGGTTCGAGCTGGTGCAGGCGCCGCTGCAGGCGGGAGTAGATCTCGCGCCGGGCCTGCCTGTCGAGGCTGCGGCGTCCCTCTTCGATCAGCGAGTCGACGAGGGGGTCGGCGAGTTGGGTGTAGTTGGCGCCTCCGACCGCTCGCTGGGACGAGTGGAACAGGTCGTAGGCGTCCGGATCCACGTCCAGGCTCCAGCCCATCATCAACGCGTCGTAGTCCCGCGTCTTGCGGGCGCGCTCGAGAAACAGCGCCCATTCGGAGGGGTCGAGAACCGCCTGCACGCCGATGGCCTCCAGTTGTTGCTGGACGTAGGTGGCGATGCGCTCGATCTCCGCAGAGCCCAGGGAATAGGCCAGCTTGAAGCGGAAGTCCTTGCCGTCGCGTTCGAGGATGCCGTCTCCGTCGATATCCTTCCAGCCCATCTCCGCCAGCAGGCTCCCGGCGGCCTGGGGGTCGAAAGGCCAGGGCTCGACGGCGGGATCGAAAGCCCAACTGTCGGGATGAAAGGCCGTGGCGCCGGTCTGGCAGAGTTCGTCGAAGATGGCCGTCAGCCCGTCCCGGTCGATCGCCATCGTCATGGCCTGCCGCGTGCGCGGGTCATGGAAGAGTCCGCCTTCGCCGTCGTCCCGCCAGGCGATGAAGAAGTAGTAGAGGATCCTGTATTCGATCATCGCCAGGCGCTCGTTCAGGCCCGCGTCCTGGCGGAAGGCACGGACCTGGGATGGCGTCAGGCCCGCCATGTCCAGCTCTCCGGTTTTCAGTGCCTGGAACTGGGTGGTTCGATCCGGGATGATTTCGAAGACCAGGCGACGGAGCCGTGGCGCCGCATAGTGCCCGGGGTTGGCTTCGAGCACGATGCGCGCTCCCCGGTCCCAACTCACGAAACGCCAGGGGCCGCAGCCCACCAGTTGGGGGTCGTCCTGGGGCCGATGGGCGGGGATCAGGGGGACCCCCCAGGATCCGAGGGCCGGGGCATAGGGTTCGTCGTAGTCCACGGTGACGGTCCATGGATCCGGAGCGTCGACCCGGGAAGCCGCCGCCATGCCGGGGGTCCAGGCCGAGCTGCTGCTCTCGGGGCCGGAGAGGAGCTTCCATGTATGCACCACGTCGGCGGAGGTGACCCGGCGACCGTCGTGCCAGAGTACATCCTTTCTCAGTTCGAAGGTCAGCCGTCGATGATCGTCGCTCCACTGCCACTTCCGGGCGATGCGCGGCACGGGCCGGAGGGACGCGTCGAGACCGATCAGCGAATCGCCGATCAGTTCCGTCAAGACCAGCGACCACTTGTCGTGGGCACGGGAAAAGGAGAGTGTGGCGGGATCGGCCGGTATGGGGAGACGGACGACGCCGTCCCGCACCCCGGTCGAAGGCTGTGCCGCCCGGCAGCCGGCGAGGGCCAGCATCAGCAGGCAGCACGACGCGAGCGCGATCAGGGGTGCACGGCGGCCAGCTTGTCCTCGAGCCAATGGACGACCTCCTCGACGGCTGGAGAGGGCGGCATCACCAGGTCATCTCCGCTCTCGTAGGTATCGGTGCAGAAAATCTTGCGCTCGCCCGTTCCATAGTTCGCGAGAACCTCGGCCTGAATCTTCGAGCGAGGCACCGCGGAGCAGATGAAGAGGGCCGGCCGCTCGCCGTAGTATCCCAGGTCCGTGTCAGGGTGGAAGCCGGGAGCCGGGGCCACCGCGTCGACGATGACCAGGCCGCGGACTTCGGGCAGTCTCCCTCCCAGCGCGGCGGCGATCTGCCCGCCTTCCGCGATACCGACCACGCCAAGCCGCTGAAGATCCAGGCGCGGGTGCCCGCGAAGGTGGTTGATCACCTGCCGTTGATCGTCCACCGCCTGCCGGAGCTTCTTCTGGGGGATCACGGCGTAGGAAAAGAGTTCGCGGCCCGTCGTGCCGCTCGACGCCCCGTGCCCACGAATGTCGATGGCCAGGGCCGCCATGCCCCTGCTCGCGAGAGCGTCGGCCAGGTCCAGCATGCCGTCGCGGTCCTTGCCGAAAGCGTGAAGCAGGAGTACCAGGGGAAGGGGCCGGGAGGCATGCTCGGGGAGGACGAGCAGACCGTGGGTGATCAGTCCATCCTCGAGTTCCAGGCTGATTTCCTCGTCGATGGTGCTCGGCGCCACAGGGGTGCCTTGCCCCCAGGCGGTGGCGGCCAGGGGGGCCATGAGGATCACGATCAACAGTTTGCAGAAAGCGGACATGCCGGACTCTCCCACCATGGAGTCTACCGCGCCTGCTGGAGGGCTACCAACCAGGCCCACGCGTTACTCGAACTCGGCGGGACTCGGGGCTCGTCGGGACCAGATCACATCGCCGGCACCGAAGGCCACCACGGTGTTGCCTCCCCGGCGACGGGCCTGGCCCAGCGCTTCGAGGGCTCGGCCCAGGAGATCGTCGGCGGTGTCCACGCTGCGCGAGGGAAAGGCCGCGACACCCACGCAGACCGGCAGGCGCAGCGGCGTGCCTCCGCGCAGAGCCGGGAAGAGATAGCCCTCCGCCGCGTCCCGCAGTCGCGAGGCGGCCGTCAGGGCTCCACCGGCATCGGTTTCGGGAAGGATCATCGCAAAGCGCTTGCCGGACAGTCGGCCCAGGATGTCCACGTCGCGCACCAGGCCGCGCAGGAGATCCGCCAGCCCCCGCAGCGCCTGGTCGCCGACCTCCATGCCGAAGTCACGGTTGATCGCCTCGATGGGATCGGGCTCCACCACCAGCAGGCCCAGGCTTCGACGGTAGCGGGCGCAGCGGTCGAATTCGTGCCTGAGCCGCTCGAGCAGCCGGCGGCGACCGATCAGTCCCGTCAGGGAATCGAGGCGGGGTGCGCCCCCCAGGCGGGAGCGGCGGGCCAGCGCGTCGAGGCGGAGCGCCATCACGCCGGGGGCCTCGTTGGCGGAGATCCAGATGTCGGCCCCCGCCTCCAGGGCCTGCAGTCCAGCCTTCTCGTCGCCCACGAACGCGACCGGCAGCGAGCCGGCCTGGGGGTCGTCCCGGAGCTGGGCGAGCAGGTCCGCCACTCGCTCCCGTTCGAAGAGGATCAGCACGTCACACCGGGAGGCCAGGTCGGCCATCGATGGAAGAATGGACGCGGGATGGGCCTCGGCTTCGTGGCCGCGCTGTCGAAGAACATGGAAGACCTCGTCGAGGCGACCGGCCGGCGGATCCAGGGCCACGATCTTCACGGGACGGTTCCCCTCGCGCCGTCACGCACCGCGCGACTACTCACCGCCGGCGACGGCGATGGACGGCCCTGTCACGCGGAGTCCGAGGGTGGTCAGACCGACGACCCTGTAGTAGGAGCCGGCCCCCGGGGAGCGATCGATCAACGAGTAGGCACCGCCCTCGCCGCGGGCGCCCAGGGCCGGAAGGGGAACCGAGCCGACCACCGACCAGGGGCCTTCCGGTGCCGGGGCGCGCTCGACGATCCAGCCGAAAAGACCGTCCTCCCAGGCGCTGCTCCAGCGGATCTCGACGGTTCGTTCCCATCGACGGGTGGCGGCCAGGGACGACAGGGCATAGGGACCTTCGGAACTCGCCGCCCGGGCGGCGATGGCGGGGCGCACGGGGGGAGAGGAGCGATCGAGGCGGGTGAGCAGGAGAAAGGCCCGCTGGTAGTCCTGCCAGGGGATCGACACCTGGAAGTTTCCGTCCCCGCCGGCTTCCACCGGAGCGAGTTCCCAGCCCTCGATCCGGCGCTTGCAGAGCAGCGTGGCGCGCCAGTCGCCCTCTCCGGGGTAGACCCACAACAGGGTTCCGCCTTCCTGGTGCGGATCGGGAGCGATGCGGAAGATCCCCAGAGAACCGGGGCCCAGAGGCAGCGAACTGGACTCTCCCATGACCGGCAGGGTGGCCACGCTGCCGGCCATGCGCGCGGGAACGAAGCCGGTGGCCAGTTGCATGGCGGCCGCCCGCTCCTGGAGGTCGAGCAGGCCGAGGCCCAGGGCATCGACAAGAGCCTGATCGATGGCCTCGAAGGCGCTGGTATCGGCCACCCGTTGCGCAAGAGCTTTCCAACCGGCACCCAGGGCCCGTGAAGCCGAGGATGTCGAGTCCGTCGACCAGAGCAGGCCGATATTGCCCCGGGCGAGAAGAGGGTCGGATGTGGTGAGTCCGACTTCCGGGTGATTCCAGCGGGCCGTGAGGGCCCGCTCACTTTCGAGGGATGGTCCGCTGACCCGGGTTTGGATCCACAGGGCGCTGGGTTCGATCCACCAGGAAGGAGCTTGTGCATCGACGGCGGCGAAGGCCAGCCTGGCGACCAGCCTGGCGACCATGGCGGCGAAGTCCTGGTCGGTTTCCCTGGCGGAAGCATTGACCACGGCAAAGCCGAAGGCGCCGGGGCCCGGACCGACTGCCTGTTCGAGGGCGGCGAATCCCCGCGCCTGGCGGCCCAGATCGAGCAGGTAGATGTCGATTTCTCCGTCGCCGTCATCGAGGGGGGCGCCAAGTCCCGAGCGACGACAGATGGCCAGCGTGCGCTGGGCGATGCGGGCCGCCAGAGCCGCACGGTCGGCCCTGCCGTCGCGATCCACGTCGGGCAGCCGGGCGGCCAGTTCGGGTGGGAGGTGAACACGCAGGGGCGGGGCGGCCACGGTGAGCTCTATGGCATGTTCGATGCGGGGACGTGAACGCAGCAGCCGCGCCGCGGGGCTCGTGGCGTCCAGGGTCAGGGCCGGGGAAAGGTCGTCTCCAATCAAGCCGCTGGACCCGGCCAGGGATTCGAGAGCCGCCAGGTAGGCCGGGTCGATCGCCGATACCGCGGGAACCGCCAGGGCGGCGGCTGCTGCCACCAGCCAAAGCCGGGTGGGCAGGGAACGCAGGCGATCGAACGACAACGGCAAGATAACCTCTTGATGCGACGAATATAAAAGGCGGTGCAAGCCGGGTCAAGAAAGGCTTCGAAAGCGGTTTCCCGCTCGAGAGGGGCCGGCCGTCAGTCCTGCTGTTCGCCGGAGTCCGAGGGCGGAGCCGCCACCGGCTGGGTCGGCGTCACCGAGTCGACCGGAGAGCCGACGGGTTGGACGAGGATCACCGTGATGTTGTCTTCGCCTCCGGCGGCGTTGGCGGCCGCCACGAGCCGGCGGCAGCCATCATCCAGGTCCTGCCGTGCCGCCATGGCCGTGGCGAGAATCGTCTCGTCATCGAGCATGCTGTTGAGGCCATCGGAACAGAGCAGGAGCAGGTCACCCGGTTGGGCGACCTCCTCCACCACGTCAGCGACCACGGAGGGCCCGCTGCCCAGGGCCCGGGTCACCACGTTGCGGCGCGGGTCCCGGGCGGCCTGCTCCCGGGAAAGCATGCCCAGTCGCACCAGTTCGTTGACGAAGGAGTGGTCGGATGTCAGCTGGCGGATCTCCGAGCCGCGGATGCGGTAGGCCCGGGAATCCCCCACGTGGGCGATCCAGTAGCGGTCGCCTTCCACCACCGCCAGCACCAGGGTCGTACCCATGCCGCGGTATTCCGGCTTGAGCTGGATCCTGTCTGCGATGCGACGATTGGCCTCGTCGATGGCACGCCGGATCAATCCCGGCATGTCGTCGTCGGCCGCTCTCGGACGATCGAGCACCTCGCGCACCGCTTCGATGGCGATCCCCGAAGCGACTTCGCCGGCCGCGTGGCCTCCCATCCCGTCCGCGACGGCGAAGACTCCATGGTCGAGCGAGATCAGCAGGGCATCTTCGTTGTGAGGCCGCAGCAGGCCCCGGTCGGTCTGGCCGCAGGCGCTGATGGTCATGACCGACCCTGCGCGGCTGGCTTCGATGGCCGCAACGCCGCCGACTGGCCCTCGGTGCCGCCGAGTTGGGCCAGCAGGTACTGGGCGGGGGCGTTGTCCGCCTCACGATCGAGGACCTCCCCCAGCGCTTGTCTGGCGAGCTTTTCGTCGCCCAGTTCGAAGGCCACGAAAGCCAGGTTGAGCCAGGCCACCAGGTATTCGGGATTGATCTTCACCGAGGCCAGGAAAGCCTGGACCGCCGGCTTGTGCCGTCCCTGTTCGGCCAGGGCGACACCGAGGTAATTGTGGACATCGGCATATCGCGGGCAGAGCTCGGCGGCGGTCTCGAGATGCGTGACGGCGTCTTCCCATCGCTCCATCCGCAGATGGTTCAGGCCCTCCTCCAGTTCCTGCTTGAAGCGCGCCAGATTCTCTTGAAAGACATCGTTGTAGATCGCGGCCGCCTCCTCGGGCTGGCCTCGACCCAGGGCCTCTTCGGCGCTTTTGAGGCTCTGCTCGGCCCGCGCTCGACGGGCCTGGTCGGCCTCCCGAAAGGCTTGCCGCGCCGCTTCGAAATCACCTTTTTCGAGGTGGGCGAAACCTAGGCGCACTCTGGCATGCACGTAGAGAGGATTGACCTCGATGGCCTGCTCGTAGTGTTCGATGGCCTCGTCGTGGCGACCGGTACGGGCCAGGGCGTCTCCCAGCCGCAGGTGGACGTCCGGGTACCTGGGCATCACCTCGAGGGCGCTGCGGTACTCGGCGATCGCGCGATCCATATCGCCCCGGGTTTCGTGGTGGAACGCGGCACCGATACGCGTCTGCACCAGGTAGTACAGCGCCGCGCGACGGTCGGCGGCGCTGAGCCGATCGCCGTCTTCGTTCAGGGCGCGGGTCAGGAAATCCGCTGCGGGGCCGTGCTCGCCACGATAGAAGTGGAACACCCCGGATTTGAGGTGGTAGCTTTTCAGGTGCTGTCGAACCGCCTTCAGGGCTCGCATGGCTATTCTCGGAGAGCTGTCGAAGAGAGACGCGGATCTGCCCCGGGAATCTACACCATCGCACTTCTTCCTGTCACGGGTCACTGGCTCCGCCGCCTCCTGGTTTCAGTGCGTCTTGGGGCGCAACCGTACGCGTCGCCGTGCCTCGCGCGCATCGAAAATCTTCTTCGCCTGGCGACGGACGACGTCGGCAACGTTCCTGTTCTTGAACAGCATCTTCAACTCCCGGTCGTTGCGTTGCGGGAGGAAGTGCATGGCCAACTCCACCGGGGTCCGGGGATTGTGGATCAAACTGAGCTGGATCTTCGGGTTGCGCGCGAACTCCTTGTTGCGGCCGATCAGTCGGAGCACCTCGTCGCTCACGTTGCGTGATTTGGCCACCGCGTCGGCCTCTTGCTCGGTGAACTTCGGGTTCTTGATCACGGCGGCGGCGACGATCCGGTTGCTGTCCCGCACGAGTATCGTCCGCTCCTCCTTGCCGCCGAAGAGGGCCAGGCGCAGCTTCTGTCCGACATTCATGCGGGACAGGCGCTTGATCAGGCCTTCGTCGTCCAGTTCCTCCGTATCGCAGAGCAGTTCGCTGCGCTCGGCGAGGCGGCCGAGGTCGAGGCCCAGTGATGGGAGCAGGGCTTCCACCTCGGCGTCGACGCCAAGGGCGGCGAGGAAGGGGTCGGTGGCGGGCTGCAGCTGGGGCGGATCAGCGTCGGTTCCGGAACCGGGATCGTCTTCTTCTGTCGGCTCGGCGTGGCGGGCTTCTTCCTTGGCGATCTCTTCGAGGTGGTCGAGAAGTCGGTGCAGGGCGGCCCGGGGCAGGCTCGGGTTGCTACGCAGCAGGCGGCCGATTTCCGGATCGTGGCTGAGGGCGACGAAATTCCCTGCCAAAGCCTCGAGGGTCGCCGCCTCGTCGCAGGCGGCGAGCGTGCGCCCGAGATCACTCGACAGGTCGGCGCGACGGGCCAGCAGCGCCCCGCTTTCGGGCCAGCGCGGCAACTGGCCGACAATCCACTCGAGGACGGCCGGAGGGGTGTCGGCCTCCGTGGCCAGTTCGGCGACCACGGCGGGATCGATCTCGTCGAGGCTCTGCCGGGCGCTGTTGCGAATTGCGTCATCGGGATCGGAGAGAAGCAGGACCTGGAGAACTGCCAGTTCGGCGGGAGCCAGCGGCAACGCGCCGCGGGCGGCGGCCAGTCGTGCCCGCCCGGGAGCCTGGCCGCCACGGATGGCTTCCAGGAGCTTGGTCGCCAGGCTGGGGGTGGTCGTCGTCACGGGGCGAGGGCTTCCTGGTTCTGCGTCTGCGCCGGGGATGTGCCGAGCCAGGTGTAGAGTGCCCAGCCGCCGCCACCGACGATGGCCAGGGTCAGCAGGACAATGGCGATCACGGCCAGGATGCGGGCGCGTCGCCGACGCTCTTCCTCGTTGCCGCGGGGCAGGGAAAAATGTTGGGCCAGGGTCTCGGCCTGGACCCCTCTTTCGCCGGTGGGGCCCTCGCTATGGTTTTGCTGGGAGAGTTCGTAGAGATAGGCGTCGACCATCTCGCTTTCGTCGACGCCGATCACGCGGGCGAAGGAACGGATGTATCCACGGGTGAAAGCCCCACCCGGGAGGTGGGTAAAGTCGTTACGCTCGAGGGCCTCGAGATAGCGAATGTTGATCTTGGTCGCTTCGGAGACTTCCCGGAGCGAGATCTGTCGCAACTCCCGTTGCCGCCGCAGCGTCTCCCCGAATGAAGGCATCGTGGGTTCGTCTCCGGTGGGTTGCGAGACGGCGGGCGGATCATAGGCGGCAGCGGTGGCGGGTGTCAAACCGTCGGGGGAACGATTTTCGTCATCGGCGGTCCCGGGGCGGGCGGCGACCGCCGTGGTGCCCGCCTGCGCCCCTGCACCTTGGGCATGGCGGTCTTTTCCCGACTGTCGGCGGCGACGCGACCTACGGGCCATCGTGGGGTCCCCGGGTGAGTTTTCGTCGCCGGGTGGTGGTCTCTGCCCTCAACTTCATCCTCCGCAATCCCGCCGTCGTCGAATATAGGGGCCGGACGGAATCGGATTCAACTCCGCGGTGGTGCGAGAGATACGGCGACCTTGAGCTTGCGTCGACCGCGGGGGGGGCTGAACACCAGGCAAAGGCCCTGGATCACCCCCTCGAAGCCGCTTTCCGAGCGGACCAGGGTTTCGACCAGGTGTGCCATCACGTGACAGGGAACATCGAATGCGAAGTGCACCTCCGCCGCCGGCGCCTCGGAGCGCACGGTCAACCGCCGGGTGGCTTCGATTTCGAAGGGCTCGTGCCAGGCTCCATCCAGCGTCACCGCCGGTCGGCCGGGCGCGGCGACCAGGCCCCGGCCGGGAAGGGCCAGGTTCCACTCCACGCCCCAGCGGTCCTCTTCGCCGCCGCCTTCCAGTGCATGGTCGAATTGCAGTTCGCAGCCGTCCGCCGAGGCGCTGATCCGCCGGTGGGCCCGGAAGCCGGCCGGGCTGTCGATCTCCCAGGTGATCGAAGTGTCCGCGACTTCCACGGCGCGAGCGGGTGCGAAGTGGGCGTCGCGCCAGGAGCCGGCTCGCAGCAGCTGCCGGGCGGAGAAGCCGGTCGGCAAGGTGACCTCGACCCCGGAGACCCGGGGCGCGTGGTCCCAGCCGCAGCGTTCGGCGAAGACCCGGGGCATCACGGCCTGCATGTCATGGATCGACCGAGGCGAACCGTCTTCAGCGGGCCCCTCCCCGGCCTGGGGCGTTTCGGGGGCTTCGAGATGGTAGGCCTCCCGGCGGCGGGCCATCACATCCGTCACGGCCTGCTCCGCGTCCCAGCGGCCCCAGATGCGCAGGCCTCCGGACCAGCGGCTCGAGAAGAGAAAACGTCCCGGGCCGCCGCCGCCCCAGATCTCCTCCCGGCCGTCGCAGTCCAGGTCTCCCCGGCAGAGGGCGGAGGGGGGTGGGGCCTGGGCCCGCGCCATTTCACGCTCCGCGGTCAGCAGCCGGGCATAGACGACGTGGCGCAGAACCGGCATGTAGAGCCCGCCGAACAGACCGTGCCAGTACGGGCAGTTGACCTGCGCCTGGTAGAGGGCGCGGCGGGCGGCGTCGAGAGTCCGGCCGGTCTCGGTTTCAGTTCGTTCCAGCCGTCGGCTGACCTCGAGCATCCACTTGTGCATCAGGTTGGCTTCGGGATAGCGTGCGAGAAAGACGGGGAAATGGCCGCCGCGGATCAACGGTCGACAGTTCTCCAGGACGCCGGAGCGTTCGAGGCACTCGACCAGAGCCTTGCGTTGGGCCTGCCTGCCGGGGGGCAAGGCCCACTCGCCCAACTCGTCGTAGGAGGTGGTGGGGGGATAGACCAGGTCCTCGGCGGGCAGGTGATCGAGGGTCTCGGAGGGTAGGGCCGTGTGGATCTCCGGCGTCTCCAGCACGGTCCGCACGAAGTTCTCGAACCACTTCTCCTTCCAGACCCAGTCATGGGTTCCCGGCCACAGGCCCAGCTTCTCGCCGTCGTCGGCGTAGGTGGCCGACGAACACCCGGCCGCCTGGAGTTCGAGCAGGCGTTGCACCGTTTGGGCGGCGGGCTGGAACGGTATGGCATATCTCAGCTTGAAATCGATGGGAAACAGGGCGACGCGCTTGCCCCGCGATTCGGCCAACACGTGATTGCCGATCCGCTTCCCGTCGGGTCCAGCGGTGAAGAGATGAGTGTCGTCGACGAAGGTGAACGTCACCCCCGCGTCCTCGAGGAGCTCGGGAAGATCCGGCTGCCAGACCCTTTCCGCCAGCCAGGCTCCGCGGCTGGCCACGCCGAAGTGGCGCTCGAGAAAGCGCCGCATCAGGCCGATTTGTCCCGCGGCGTCCCGGGGAGTGACCAGCGCCAGCACGGGCTCGTAGAACGGGCCACCGATCAGTTCGACCTGGTTTCGTGTGACCATGCCCGCGATGGTTTCCATGGCTTGGGGACGATGGCGTTCGATCCACTCCCAGAGCGCGCCGGTGATGTGCAGCCCGAAACGGAAATCGGGATGGCGGTCGAGGATGGCCAGGGTAGGGCCGTAGGCCCGCTCCCACGCGGCTTCGAAGACCTCGGGGAAGTTCCCGTAAGGTTGGTGGTCGTGCAGGACGAAGTGGAATGGAAACCCGGGCTCCACTCAGAGAATCTCCGGGAGCCTGGCCACCACTCCCGTCTTGATCGAGGAAGAGACCGGGGATACGCCGAGCCACGACTCGAGCAGTCCCCGGGCGATGGCCGGCGAGGTCACCGAGCCTTTTTCTTGACCGTGGCGGTAGACGACCACCCTGCCGCCGGGAAAGAAGGCGATCAGGACCTCCTCACCGTTTTCGATTTCCTCGTCCCACAGGCGAAGGAAGGCGTTGCGGGCGGGGTCGGAGGCACTGACCTCCTGCAGGGCGTCGCCCAGCGCGCCCTTCATCTTGGAGCCGCTGACCGCGCGCACGAACTTCATCACGGCCAGGCGCGTGCCGGGCAGGGTCATCAGGGCCTCGTAGACATCCTCGTTGCCGGCCAGACGAGCGGCACTCTGGCCGCGAAACGCGGCGAGGTGCCCGGGAGCCACCGCAGCGTCGACGTAGAAACCGAAGCCATAGACCTTGAAGATCAGCTTCTTGCGCACCCCCACGCCGGTGAGGAGCAGGTCCGTGTCCTGCCCCGGCAGGCGGCGGGTGAGGCTGAATTCGAGCCCGGTGGAAGATTCCCTCATCCCTTCCGCGGCCTGGACGGTCGGTACCATGGCCGGCGACAGGACCATGGGGGTCAGGGTCAGGACCACGGTCAGCAGACGGGCGTAGCGTCGTCTCATTCGTTCCTCCTCCTCCGTAATCTTCCGCGCTGTGCCGGCGCGGCCAGGACAGAGGGTAGCACCTTCGGCGGGCGTTGCTGCGGACTTGACCCCTGGCCCCGGTGGGCCTAGCCTGCACCTTCCCTGTGAGCGGAGGATGACCACGGTGGTGACGGCACGACAGATCTGGAAGAGCCTCGACCGGGGGCGCCGGGAGGAACTGGCCCTGGCCCTGTGGGAAGATCCGCGGCTCGACCGCCTCGAGCGCAGCGCGGCGTTGGCACCCTGGCTGACGGCCCGCGGGCTGCGGGCCAGCTACCTGGCCAAGTTGCCCCGTCAGCGCCGGGCGGCTTTGCTGGCGGAGGGAGGATTACCCGAGGAGACCGCCTCGCAGATCCTGATGTCCTTTCACCTGACCCATCGGCGTGACATGCTCGGGCGCTTTCTCGATTTGCTGGGCATTGCCCACGACCAGGGCGTGATCAGCGATGCCGACGAGGTGGAACCTCCATCGCGAGAGAAGGTCAAACAGGCCGTCGCGGCGCTCAGGAAAGAGTTTCCCGGGGCCGACGTGGATCTCTACCTGCGCACGCTGCTGTCTTCCGATCCGCTGGCCTGGGAAGCGGTGGCCGACGAGGTCGAGGCGCTCTCCTGACCCCCCCACCGTGGAGCGAACAATGTTGTTCCTGGCCGCCCGGCCGGGGGGGTGCCCCCTCCCGCCGGGCGCCGGCCCCCCGGAGCGCGCCCGGCGCGCCCCTCAGGCCCCCCTTCTCGCCCGCCGGTGACGGCCCGGCGGCGCCCGCAGGCCCCCCCTCCCGGCGCCGCCGGGCGCGGGAGCGCCCCGGGATCCATCGGCCGGGCCGGCCGGGCGCGCTCAGAAAGCGTTCTTCAGGTCGTGGGGCTTGACTTCCAGGTGGGACGGGAAGGGC
>JAUZRX010000048.1 GCA_030949985.1 Acidobacteriota bacterium | reverse complement strand
GCAAGTTCGAGATGCAAGTCAGTGCTCGCGTCGAGTTCAACGAGACGACGAACCGCTGCAACGTGAAAATGTGGGGTGGCGAGACTGAAGGCGGCTCTCTGCCGTCGAATCATTACGACCGACTCGCGACGATCTACCTTCAACCCCTTCGTGACCCAGAGCGGGGCCTGCGGCCCGGCCAGCACTCTCAGGTGTCCCGTCTTGTCGATTGCCTGACTACGGAAGATCAGCGTGCTGGCTTTGAAACAATCGCTAAGGATGCAAATGAGAAGATCCGAGTTCTGACGCCAGTCGAAGATGCCAGGGGTGACATCAATGCACAGATGGCAGCTATCGCAGGTCGTGAACTGACCCAGAAGACCGAGCTGATATTCACCGACCCGACCTTCCGGCGGATCATTGCGGGATTGCAGCCGGAGATCGAAGGCCTCCCGTTCGCCCTCAATGGACTCGGCTACAACAACCTGATCTTCACCTCTGCAACATTGGGCACGCTCCGACGGAGTGCACAGTTCTCATTCCGTTCCATCCTTGTTGAGGAGCCCGAAGCACACCTACACCCTCAGTTGCAGATGCTCCTGCTTAGGCATCTCGCCAAGGTCGCCAGCACTCAAGAGGGCAACGAGGTCCAAGTCATCGCCAGCACCCACTCCCCGATTCTTGCCAGCCAAGCCCCGATCGATTCGATCGTATCCGTGCATGAAGTGGGCGGTAAGATCAGCGCTGTCTCGGTCTGCAATGTCGAGATCGAGGACAAGATCAAGAAGAAGCTCCAGCGGTTCCTTGATGCGACACGCGGCGAATTGTTCTTCGCCAGACGCATCTTGATGGTGGAGGGGATCGCGGAGGCGCTCCTGCTCCCTGTGCTGGCCAAGATTGCAGGTGGCAACCTGAAAGAGGCGGCAGTGACTGTTCTGAACGCGGATGGGATCAACTTCAACGCGTTCATTCCACTGTTTGGCAAAGACCGGCTCGGTATGCCTGTCGTCATTCTCAGCGATGGGGATGCGAGCGACATCGGCGAGCAGCCTTCGAGCACAGCTGAGGGCTTGAAAGCACTGGAAGCGACTGTGTCCAACCTGCGTGTGGAGTTGTCAACGATAACCTTCGAGCACGAACTCGCTCGCTCCGCCGCCATGCTGCCGCACATGATTGCGGCATTCAAAGAGCTACATCCCACTATTGGAGCATCGCTCGAAACAGAACTTGCGGCTCTTGCGACTGTGGAGGAGAAAGCCAAGAGGTTCTTGGAAGTGTTCATTGAGAAGTCGGTCTCAAAGGGACGGTTTGCGCAGGAGCTCGCAGGGATCTTGGAAGTTGCCTGGGAAATATCTACAACTGCCGTTGGGCTCAAAGCGCAGGAAGTCGGCGCACCTGACCTGAGGGTCGAGATGCTCGC
Source organism: Acidobacteriota bacterium (assembly GCA_030949985.1). NCBI lineage: Bacteria > Pseudomonadati > Acidobacteriota > Acidobacteriota bacterium. The sequence continues at coordinate 469 of JAUZRX010000048.1, read as the reverse complement.
ACGGTCCGATGCCTTGCTCCCACACATGATCACGGCGTTCAAGACGCTCCATTCCACAAATGGAGCACAACTGGAGACCGCTCTTGATGCACTTCAGTCAGCAGATGAGTTCTGGAAGATGTTCGTGAAGACGAAGGTATCAAAGGAACAATTCGCGCAGGAGCTCGCAAGGATCTTGGAAGAATACGAGCTTGAGGCAGACGCCGTGCCCGAATACATCCGCGATGCCCTCACGCATCTGGGAGTCCTCAGTGAGGAGGCAGACGATGGTCTCGACTGATCAACTCCGCGATGCGATCCTCGCGCAAGACCCAACAGACCAGCAGAAGGACGCCATCTTCGCTGAGGAGTTGGAGTTTCTCCTGCGAGCATCTCCTGGAAGCGGAAAGACATGGACATCGTGTCGGCGGTTCATTTGGAGGGCGGCCAACTGGCCTCATCCTGTCGGTGGGCTCGCACTGCTCTCGTT
>JAUZRX010000047.1 GCA_030949985.1 Acidobacteriota bacterium | reverse complement strand
AATTGGCTTTTCTGCTGGACCGAGCTGGGTGCGGAGCACGTGGGCGTCTTGCAGAGTCTTCTGCAGGCCTGCCGGCTGCAGGGGCTATCGCCGTATCGCTATCTCGTGGACGTGCTGCAGTGCGTGGACAGCCATCCGGCGTCCGAGGTGGCGCTGCTGACGCCGCGGCTGTGGAAGGAGCGCTTCGGCGAAGATCCGCTGCTCTCGCCGCTCGAGAGGCACACCAGCCGAACCGCCGATTGACCGGTTACACCGCTGGCGCTCGTTTCGCAAGAACGTCGATTTCCGACCGCTTACCGCTCACGGGTACGCCACCGGCTCGGGCGCGTGTCAACGCCCCCCTGAAACGACCAGCGCCTCGAAACACGTGTAGGGGAGGCGGTGAGCGAAGCGAACCCCTCCCGCCGCTACCCCTGGACCCCGGTGCCTACCATCAGTCCCCATCCCCCCAGCACGTGCCCCAACCCCCGTGACTGCGCCCTCGTTCCAACCACCGCCGCCCGCTGGGCGGGGTTCGCTACGCTCACCACCGACCCCTACGCGTTGTCGGACCAGCGACCGCCCATCCTCGATCCGCTCGCCGATCCCGCGGTAACGGGGACAGGCGAGGTCTCTCACGGGCAGCCAGTCGGATTCGTGTTCTCCCGTTCCGAGCCGCTGGAATCGCTGCCCCAGGAGCCCACGGCGGGGCAGTCGAGATCGACGCCGCGGAAAAGGTAGAAGAAACCGTCGGCAGGGGACGGGATCTCGCTGTCGATGAAACTCGTGTCCGTGCGGTCGGCGTCGGCGCTGTTGCGGCACGTCCCGTACTCACCGGGAGCGAGTCCCGACAAATCGCCCCGGGAGACGTCGTACTCCTCGGCTAGAGGCTGCGCAGTCCAGGTCAGTTCCTCATGGGAACCAACCACGAATGCCACCCCCGAGACCGCTGGAGGACGGCCGCCGTCCGCATCGGCCACCGCGCAGTCGTCGGCATCGTCGAGACCATCGCCGTCCCAGTCCGTCGCGCAGGCGTCGCCCCGACCGTCCGCATCCGCGTCCTCCTGGTCAGGGTTGGCCACCAGAGGACAGTTGTCGGGAAGCTGCGTGATGCCGTCACCATCGACGTCGACAGGGCTGATCAACCAGGAACTCGAGACGAGATAGTTGTTGCCGATCAGAGTCTTGGCAACGATCTCGTGGATTCCGTCGCCGTTGATGTCCGCCTGCCACAACTCGCCCAGTTCGTCACCCGCCTGCCTGCCGTAGATGATCCAGTCCTCGTCTCCGTTGTCGGCGCCGAGATCTGCGGGGAGATTCGATCCACCAAGGAAGACGTAGATCTCCCCCATGCGTGTCGCATCCTCGGCCGGCCCGTCTGCCGAAGTAGCGCTGCACACCAAGTCATCAATACCGTCCCCGGAAACATCCTCTACACCTGCGATACCGCAGAGGAACAAGTCGCCCTCATCAGCTCCCCAGATGATGCGGTCGCTGTCGACTCCCAGATCGACGTCCGCCGCGTAAGCCGGATAAGGCTCATGGACGCGTGCCTCACCGGTTTCTGGTGAATTGTCAAGTCGACCGTCGCCTCGAGCGACCCCAACGGTGAGATCCGCATGACCGTCATCGTCGATATCTCCCACCGCGACGCCATCTCCCGCCGCATCCGACACATCCGGCCCATAGAGCAGAAGATCCGGAGGCTCGAAACGCAAGTCGATCTCGGCCGGCCACATCGGTCGTCCCCAAAAAACGTAGATTTCTCCGGCCCCGGAGCGATCCTCTCCAGGGCCATCTCCGCCACTGGCTCGGAGAATCAGGTCCTCCGTGCCGTCATCGTTGACGTCGCCCGTACCGGCAAAGCCGCCAAGACCGTCGAACTGATCGTCACCGTACACGGTCAGCTCACGCTCGTTCGCCAGGTCGATCGTGGCCGGCCACGCTTCTCTACCGAAGAGTACATAGACCCGACCTACACGATCAAAGTCGCCGTCTCTGTTGGGGGCACGATAGGCAGGAATAATGAGGTCGTCGATACCATCCCCGTCTATGTCACCGGAGGCAAGTTCACCGGAAGCAATGCCTCCCCCCGCCAATTCACCATAGACGACGACCCCCGGATCTGTCAGAAGGTCGATTACCGCCGGCCATGAGCTACGCCCGAACAGAATATGCACCTGACCTGCACCCGACCGCGTGTTGTTCGGCCCGTCAGCAGAATCGGCTCCGAGTAGTAGATCGCCCGTTCCATCACCGTCCACGTCACCACAGCTGATCCCGTGGCCTAGCCTGTCCACATCTTCTTGGCCATAAATCGTGACGTCAGCATCAATGGCGGCGTCGAAGGGTCCAGTCCACCTTCCCCGTCGCCCAAAAATGACGTACACATCTCCAGCCCAGAACCGCGAATTCGATGGACCATACCCCTCATAAGCGGAAACGACCCAGTCATCGACGCCGTCGCCGTTGATGTCGCAAGAAGCGACGTTCTCACCAAAAAAATCCTCTACTCGACGCCCATCCCAGCGGACGGCATCTGTATCGTCCGCCAAATCCACTACGAGACCCGGCCCCGCTACAACAGCCGTGACGTAGCCCAGAACCACGAAGAAAGTCACTGCACTTCTGGACAGCTCTCTCCCTACTGCCACGGAGAATCTCACAGTCACGCCAAGTCGTGATCGAAATCCGGGACATTTCACCTGGAACATCGCCTCAGCCTCTCGCCAGACTACTTCTTGCTTCCAGCTCTGAATGCGCGAGCAGCAATATCCCAGTGGTGAGCGAGAAACCCTTGCTGGTGATCCTCCGTCCCGTACAAAGGGTGGCCGCTCTGGACCGCTGTATCTTCCTGTTTCCACGTGCACTGGTTTAGACACGTGCCCGAGTCGCACTCCCACGCCAGCAGAACCGTCAAAGCGACCTTCTCAGGACCCACCTTGTCCTCTACCTCGATGCGAAAGAGAATCGGGCTTCCATCCTCGAGACCATCGAGGTCGTTTGCCGCGGGATCCGGGGACTTGTTCTGCCCGTTGATCACGCATCCCTCGCCGGTGGCTCCACTGAATGCCGGTGCGTCCTCG